>CAXGSZ010000071.1:0-8511 GCA_964012455.1 uncultured Alphaproteobacteria bacterium | reverse complement strand
GGAGTTCAGCCGTAATTTCGGCGAACTGGAGCTGCCAGGAAAGATTTCCAACATTACAAAGTCGGAAGACCGCCGGCTCGGACCAGAAATGGCCGACGTCTCCAACCTGGATAAGAATCATAACCCGCTTGACCGAAACGACCGGGCACGAATGTTCAATCTCGGGAACCGACTTTGGCATTCCGACAGTTCCTACAAAGTGGTACCGGCAGCCTATTCCCTGCTTTCCGGACGCATCGTCACCAAGGAGGGCGGTGAGACGCAGTTCGCAGATATGGCGTCCGCCTATGACGCACTGAATCCGAAAACCAAAGTCCTCATCGAGGACATGGTTTGCGAGCATTCATTGATCTACTCGCGCGGCGCACTGGGCTTCGACGAATTGTCAGACGAAGAATTGAAAAATTTCACACCAGTCCTTCAGCGACTGGTCCGCACCCATCCGGTGTCCGGCCGCAAGTCAATTTACCTGTCATCACATATCGGACGTATCATCGATGCGCCGAGACCGGAAGGTCTCTGCTTGGTCCGGGACCTGACCGAAGATGCGACTCGTCCCGAATTCGTCTATACGCATAAGTGGCAGCAGTACGACCTTGTCATGTGGGACAATCGCCAGACCATGCACCGCGCCCGCGCCTTCGACGACGTCAACGAGATCCGCGACATGCGGCGCACCACCGTCGCGGGCGATGCACCAACGGTCGACCAGAAAGCGGCGTAAAGACAGACGCTATCCCGAAAGGGTATCTGAAAGCCCAGTGCGATAGACCCGGAGCGTATGCAAGCGCCATCCGATGAAGGTGCCAGAGAGCACGCAGTTGAAGGTGAGATAGCTCACGAGGACACCCGTTTCTGCCACCTATTCGGGGCGGACACCGTTTTGGTAATCCCAGCAGTATCGTAGAGCGAAGACCACAACGATCAGGACCATTGTTTGCTATCCACCGCGAAAAAGCAGTAATCCGTGCCACCGGTCGTTCCGCAACCCATTCTCCCGGTGCGCGACGAAACTAATCCCGCAACCGGCCGCAATTTCTAACGCCCAGATCAGCGAGGAAGGAACAGCGGGCGCGGCGGCGTATAACGACACGACCGACATAACAAAAATCGCCGCTGGAAGTATGAAGAGCTGCACGAGTTTTACTATCCGTGGCTGCGCCGCCTGCAAGCCCAAACACAAAAGCAGCAGAAGGAGCGGTCGCACCCAGAGTGGTGTCCCCCGACGATCGCCAGTACGCGCTCAACCGAACCGCGCCTAGGCCACTCGAACGGCTTTGGCGATCTCACCCCATTTTGCGAGATTCGCCGGGTTCTCGATGATCGACGGCTTAGCGAGATACATGACGACGCGGCTTGCGATGCCCTTGTACCGCGCGATTAGGGCGTCCGCCATATCATCCCATTTGGCCACTAGCCCGAACTGATCCAACAACTCGTCTGTCACGAGTTCCGCGACGGCGTCGCGCCCGCCCGCTCGAAGCGCTTCAGCAAGTTTCACTCGCGTCCCCTCGTAGCCAAGATCGTCGAACTGGAAAGCGTAGCCCGGTGTCGCGCCGTAGAAACCAATCGCCGTTTTGGCTTCTCGCGCCATGTTGACGCACTCCTCTGGTGTATCACCGGCGACGGCAAGGACAGGCACAATGAGGTCGATATCATCGAGCGTGCGCCCAGCCTTCTCCGCGCCCTCGGTGACCGCCGGCAGAACCCGATTTTCGATATACGGCATCGAATGCATTGGGTGAACATGTAGTCCATCGGCGACCTCGCCCGTCACCTTGAGCATCAGCGGATTTACGGCGGACATGTCGATCTTGATGTCCTCGTAATTGTGCCGCGCTGGCGCCCATTGAGGCGTTAAGAGCGTCAGCCTGTAAAATGGTCCCTCATGCTCCAACCGCCCTTCGCCGCGAAATGCCCGGAGCGCCGCTTTCACCGCCAGAACGTAGTCCCGCATGCGTTTCGCCGGATGCTCGAAGTCACAACCATAACGCCGTTCTATATGCGGCTTCACTTGGCTGCCGAGGCCGAGCCGGAATTGCCCTTGCGTGTTCGCCGCAAGTTCCCAAGAAACCTGCGCCGAGACCATCGGACTGCGCGGGAAAGCGACGGCGATGCCCGTGCAATGGTGTAGCGCCGGAGCGGCCATAGCGGCCGCCGCAATCGTCATCCATGGCACTTGCGACGCTTCGGTGTGAAGCATGCCGGAAATGCCCACGTTTTCCACGTCACGCGCCAGCTTCGCCGTATTCTCCCAGGTATCTGCCCGGGTCATGACGTCGAATTCCATCGCGATTTCCTTTCCTCTCTTTGCGCCGCGGACGGCTGCGTTCAGATCACCACCAGCAAATCGATTTACCCGCTCTATTCACGTCCTATGTCCAAGCTGTTGAAATTCTCGATCCATCGGACGGCATCGGGGAATGGTAAATGTCTCGTCGCCCCAACACCGATAGTTTGGCATCCGCAGCACGTAAAGCCTCCATGCCGGCAGCTGGGTCTTCAAAGACGACCATCTCATCCGCTGCAACACCCGGCCTATCCGCCGCGAGGCAATATCCTTTGGGGCGCAGATTCCCGCGCGTGACATCTTCCGCCGCGACCAGGACATCCGGAATCGGCAAACCCGCTACATCAATGCGGAATCGTTCCATATCCCGAATCCCGTGACAACGCCCCATCGCACGGATGCCTGCTTGGAGTGCATTATGTCTGAACCGGGCACAGGCTTGATACCGTCGATTTCCGTCAATTCCGCCTCTACCAATGCGTTCTCTTCAAATTCCACATCTACGCCTAACGGCGCGAAGTGCCTCACCGTATCCGAGATCTGAACCCCATGCAGGGCATAATGAAGCGCATCTGAGTCGATTTAGTGGCGTTGGCCCAACGACGCCAAATCGTTTCAATAATAGAGCGTGAATCGACCAGTATGCCATCCATATCGAACAAAATGGCCCGTGCCGGAATTTGCGTTCCGCGGAAATGGCACAGGTTCGTTTCCCTAATTCATCCGCAGATCAAGGATGTGTTTCTTGTCCGGCTCCAGCTCACCCCTGTAGACACGTTTGACAATTTCGGTAAGCGCGGCGTTCGCTGGCGTATCCATGCCGATTTCCTTCGCCTTGTCGCAGATGAAACCATTGATGAATTCGATTTCGGTACGTCGGCCCTTGACCATGTCCTGGCCCATGGACGGGCGATGTGCACCGCCGCCCGGCTTATTGGCCTCGGCGAGCCTATGCTCGTCCCACTTCGATTTCGCTTCGGCGTCGCCTTCGCCCGCCTTGGCAATAATCTCAGGGTCGATGTGATGAATTTCCTCAAGCTGATATCCGAGCGCCTGGCCCACGCGGACGCCCTCGCTGCCGAGTTTTGCCGAGAAATTGCGCAAGCCGTCATCAAGCAAGATCTCTTTGCTGATAAGCCCGGTCGACGCAGACATGCCGTTCGCCATACCGTTCGTCACGAGTTTCGACCAACGCTCACCCCAGATATTCTCCGTCGTATAGGCAGAGTCCGCATAGGCCACAAGCTTGCAGATTTCTTCTGCCCGGTCGGTAATCCGGCCATGCACCTCTCCGACACGGAAGACGGTGTGATTAGCGGCACTCTTGCCTGCGGCGCGTCGGACATGCCCTGGTTCGCACAGATCGACGGTGATCGAACTTGCGATGCAACCGAGCACGCGACCCCAACCGACGATCCCGGCGATGGTTTCTTCGTTAATGCAGTTCTGAAGGGAGACAATATAGCCGTTGGGCGAGAGATATTGCTGAATCATCATCGTCGCCCAAGCGGTGTCGTAGGACTTCACACAGACGAAAGCGATATCAAAAGGATTGCACTTCGCGGTCTCCTGCAGTTCAGTTATATGGATTGCGTTCACCGGAACAGTAAATTCGGGAACGTCCCGTATATGACTGATCTTGAGCCCGTCCGCGCGCATCTTTTCCACGTTCTTCGGCCAAAAATCGATAAATGTGACATCTTCGCCCTGCTGCGCCATGTGCGCTCCGGCATAACCGCCGACAGCTCCCGCGCCCACGATTGCGATCTTCTTGCCCATTTCCAGTAACTCCAAATTTTCTGCGTGCCGTTAACCGGCTTTAGCCAGAATGTAGTGCGCGCCGGCGACGGGGCGACACACGATGCGAGACAACAAACGCAATGCGTCGCTATTAAAGCTGAAATAGGCACGCCTTCGGCAGGGCGACACTGAGCATTGTTGCCTCGCGAAGTACACTCTCAATTTTCAGCGTACCGCCGTGCATCTCCGTCAGACGCTCGGATAGCGTCAGACCAAGACAGGTACCAGCATGGTTTTGCAGCGAGCCGTGGCGAACCTGTACGTAGGGCTCGAGGACACGTGCAAAATTACCTGCGGCGATACCGATTCCATCATCTGAGACAGTTATCGTTACACCGTCTGCATCGGTTTTACAGGCGACCGCAATGCGCTCACCCTCCTGTGTAAAACGGACCACATTCGACAACAAATTGAACAGAACCTGGCGCAACTTTCGAGCATCGGCAAACACACGGACTTGCCCCAAAGCGACCTGCTTCACCAACTCCTGTTTCTTCTCATCGGGGTAGGCAGCGTCGAACCAAACCGCATCGCCGACGGGTCCCGCAAGATCGCCGAACCGCCCATTTTTCATAATTTTCGAGAACCCGATAATCGTTAATGCGCGCCGGATCGAGCCTTACGCGCCATTATCGATAGGCTCGGAAATGCTCTCGCATATCGTGAAGTAATTCATTGCCAACCTTCATAGCAGTGAAATGGCCGCCTCCTGACAAACAGGTATCACAAACCACATTGCCAAGCCGCTTCACCCAACTCGATGGCGGTGGCGGGTAGAGATCGTTCGGTGGCAGGCAAACGCCCAGCGGGATTTCGATCTTTTGCCCGGGTTTCATCGCACCACTACGCTCGTCCCGAAAAAAGCCTTTAGATATACATGTCGAACTATTGATTGTTCCCGTGAACCAGTAAATAGCGATATTGGTCAGGAGATAATCCATCTCAAATGGCGGTGCTCCTGCGGCGGGATCGCTCCAGCCATGGAATTTCTCGACGATCCACCCGGCCAATCCAGCCGGCGAATCAGTCAAGCCGTAGGAAAGGGTTTGTGGCTTCGTCGCCTGGACCTCCTGGTAGGCAGTCTCGTCACGCATGTGCTCCTTAGCTTCGGCGAGCCAAGCTTTTTCTTCGTCTGAAAGCGGCGAATCATCGGGACCGATGCCGGGTCGTAGCGGCAAGATATTTACATGCAGTGCCGCTAAGCCTTCGGGGCAATCCAGTGCCATTCTTGCCCCAATCACCCCACCCCAATCGCCTCTCTGCACTGCAAAACGGTCAAAGCCCAAAATATCACGCATCAACGCGCTCATTATCTCGGCGGTTGCCCGTGGACCGAACGTGGTCCGCGGAATGCCGGAAAATCCATAACCAGGTAATGACGGTGCAATAACGTCGAATCCGTCATTCTCCTTGCCACCGAAGTGCTCATGATGGGCGAGCGGTTCGATTACATCCAGAAACCCTGCTATGAGCCTGGCCATCCGTGCATCAATAGAAGAGACAGTGGATTGTCACCGCTTCCTTTCTCATGGATGAAATGGATGTCGATCAGCTCTCCGTTCGCAGCCGCAACAGGTGCCGTAAACTGTGGGAAAGCGTTGATCCGTATTTCTGCCGCACGCCAATCAAATTGGTCCCGCCAATACGCGATGAGCCGCCGCATGTAGTCGAGATTTGCGCCATAGGCCCAGCCGGCATCATCAAGCTCATCGGGCCATCGAGTTCTCTCGAGGCGACCCCGAAGATCCTGCAGGACCTCATCGGATATGGCGATAGAAAATGGTTTCGGAGCGGTCATTCCAATCGTGCCCGCAAGGCCGAGTTTTAGGTATTTCGGCTACTCCGCCGCAGCCGCATCATGGCGCCAATCTCCAATCTCGGGCCGCGCGATCCCAAGGTGATCGCGTAAGGTCGGACCCGAATACTCTGTGCGGTATATTCCTCGCTTCTGCAACTCGGGAATGACGTGCTGGACGAAATCCTCGAAGCTACCGGGCTGATGCGTCGGCCCGATGACGAAGCCGTCACAGGCCCGGCCAGACCACCACTCCTCGATTTGATCCGCAATTTCTTTCGGCCCGCCGACCCAAGCATTCCGCAACAATCCGCGCCCAGTCACCTGCATGAAGTCACGCGGCGTCGGGTTCTTTATGCCTTCCTCCACAACGACACGGTCACGCATGGTCTGCATACCAGAGATGCCAGCAATTTCTTCATCAGTGAAAGGTTGATCGATGCCCTTCGAGGCGAAATCGAAATTCAGCGCCTCAGAGAGCAACAGCAGCTGATCCATTTCATTGGGCAACTTCTCATAAGCAGTTGCCTTGTCCTCTGCTTCAGCCTTCGTCGCCGCGGTAATCGGATAGAACAGACTGCAGATCTTCATGCCTTCTGGGTCTCTACCGACCGCCGCCGTCAACTCCTTCTGCTTCTTATAACGCTTCTGCGCAACCTCCAGATCGTGATAGACGACAAACAACAACTCACCCCAGCGTGCGGCGAACTCCTGGCCCCGCGAGCTCATGCCGGCCTGGATAACAACGGGATGGCCTTGCGGCGTCCGCGGCACGGTGAATGGTCCCCTTGAAGACATGAACTTCCCTTCGAAGTCGATCCGGCGAACTTTGTCGGGATAAGCATAAACGTTGTTCGTTTTATCGACGACGATCGCATCATCATCCCAGCTGTCCCAATGCCCGAGCACTATCTCCATGAATTCGTCGGCTTCGTCGTAGCGGAGATCATGGGCGGTGTGAACCTCTCTTCCCATGTTCTTCGCTTCGTTATCGTTGACCGACGTGACCACATTCCAAGCGGCACGCCCCTTGGTCATCAGATCGACCGTCTGGAACAGGCGCGCGACATGGAACGGCTCGTAATATGTCGTCGAATACGTCGCTCCCAGGCCCAGATGCTTGGTGACGGCGGCCATGCTCATAAGACATGTCACCGCGTCCAATTTCACGCAGCGAATTCCGTTCTTCACCGTTTCCGCATGATCACCGCCATACATGTCAGGCATGGCCAAGCGGTCATCAAAGAATCCGACATCGAATCTGCCTTCTTCGAGGACACGCGCGATATGCTGATAATATTCGGGCGAGTATGTATCGGTCCGCGCGTCGGGATGTCGCCAAGACGCCGGCAATGTGGTACAATTCTGTGCTTGCAGGAACGCGACGAAGTGAACTTGGCGCATCATTTTTTCCCTCATACCGAAATTTCAGCCGTGCGACATGAACCTTGCGAATAATATTGTCCGCAAATTCGTCCGGACAAATGCTAATTGAGGGACTATTGATCGAATGGATCAGGAGGAGATTGACAGGGTTCGCTCAGGGGGAAAAATCAGAGTGACCGTGATGCCGGCGCCGACCGCGCTGTCAATCGCCAGGCGACCTCCATGCAGTTCCGTCAGCCTTTTGATATAGGCAGACCCAGTCCAGTTCCCTCTTGGGTCTGGCGCATAGTCAACTGCACCTTACCAAATTACTTCAAGGTTTTGGGTATATCCTCCGCCTTTATCCCGACACCTAAATCTTAAATGCTGATGACAAGCACTCCTCCCTAATATTTTTCCCTTCAACGAATGTGCGACTGCAGTGCACGGCGGACTTCTTCGGGCACCGGTTGGGCCTCCTGCGCATGATAGTCAAAATAAACGTAAGTGGCCGTGCCACGCGCACAGAGCCGGTCACCTTGCCACAGTTCTTCGTCGAGCGTGAAGCTCTTGTTGCCGACCTTGGCAACCCACGTCCGCACCAACGCCCTTTCCTGAAAGTAGGTTTGCGCCAGGTAGTCGACGTTCATGTTGACCAATGCAACGCGCCAGTTGCGGAACTGCAAATCGGGAGTCAGCAGACGGAAGATCTCCGTGCGGCCGCCCTCGAACCAGATTGGGATAACGGTGTTATTAATATGACCAGCACCGTCGGTCTCGGAAACGCGCGGTATGACCGGTGTCTCAATCATGGCATGCTCAGCACTGCATCAATTCTATACTGACGCCATCAGGCGCGGAAATGTAACAGAGCGCGCTGCCGTTTACGCCCTCTTTCAGTTCGACCGGAAAAACAACGCCTTTCGCGCGGAGTTCATCGCAGAATGCCCGCAAGTCGCCACGGTACAGAAATCCGAAATGATCCGTTCCCCATTCATCGTGGCTTGAGAAATCCGGATACTGCCGGATCGGTTTCGCAGGAGTCGGGTTTTCTCCCGGACGTTTGCCCCGGACAATGACGATCTTGCCCCCGATCTCAAGGAAGATTTGCGGCGCACCGCGAGCAACTGTATCCGCCGTGACTTCGGCCCCCAACATCTCGACATACCATTCGACAGTCTTCTTCGGATCCTCGGCGATCAGGTGGACGTGATCGAATTCCAGTGGCGGTTTACTCATTTTTTCCCTTTCGAAAAGGCAA
>CAXGSZ010000070.1:0-8564 GCA_964012455.1 uncultured Alphaproteobacteria bacterium | reverse complement strand
CGAGAGCGACAGCTTTGTCGACGCGTTGCACATGCAGGGAATTCGCGTCATCAGTGGCGTAAATCGCTGTTGTCGCGATTCCGGCCTCTGCCGCGGCGCGTGCGATACGGATCGCGATCTCGCCGCGGTTGGCGATCAGGACGTGATGAATGACGTTCTCTTTCGGCATGACGGTCGAAAATCCTTATCAATGTCACCGCTTGATTTAGATTGCGCCGCCGTTGCGGCTATCGCTCGGTGTGGCGATTGCGGTGGCCGAAGGGAAAGCTGATGCGGGATTGGTTATCGAGGCGGTCGCACGCCAGAAACGAATAGATTTCAGGGGATTGTTTCAAGAACGTTATGACCTTGTGATCTGGCGGCGTGACTATTTTGAAAAGCCTTTTCAACCGCTTCTCCGGTTTGCCGCGTGCGACGCTTTCCTGCGTCGTGCCGAGGAGATGCGTGGGTACGATATTCTGGTTTGGGAACCATCCGCCTTAATGGGGCTTGAAAATTGCGTCTCCGCTATTGGCGGCGTGAATTCGGGTAGAAGAGCTGCGTGCCGCGCACGGTAAATCCAGCAATTGCGTTCTGACCCTTGGAACCGAGTATCCAATCCGTAAAGCGTTGACTGAATTTTGCTTTTACGCGTGGATGTTTGTTTGGATTAATTATTACGATACCGTATTGATTAAAGAGGGCTGGATCCCCTTCGAACAGTACCGTTAAGTTTCGTTTGTTACCGAAGGTAAGCCACGTTGCCCGGTCTGTGAGCGTATAGGCTCCCATTCCGGCGGCGAGATTCAGAGTGGCACCCATGCCGGAGCCGGTCTCACGATACCAAGTCCCGCTAGCTATCGTGGGGTCAATCCGCGCAATTTGCCAGAGGTCGCGTTCTTTGCTGTGTGTACCAGAATCATCGCCGCGGGAGGCGAAAATCTGCTGGTTTTCGGCGATACGTGCTAATGCGGCAGCGGCGCTCACACTGCCGGCGATACTCGCCGGGTCAGCCGCCGGGCCGACAATGACAAAATCGTTGTACATGACGTCGTGGCGGCGCAGGCCGTAGCCGTTAGTCACAAATTTCTCCTCAGCTGCCTTGGCATGAACGAGAAGAACGTCGCCATCGCCGTTCCGTGCGTTCCGCAACGCCTGTCCGGTCCCGACCGCAACGACATGGACCTTAATGCCGGTCTCTTTCTCGAACATCGGAAGAATATGATCGTAAAGACCGGAATTTGCCGTCGAGGTTGTTGATTGGAGAATGATTGCGCGGTCGTTGGCGCTCGCCGCCGTCTCCAATATGAAGAGGATAAAAGTGAAGAGGAGTATGCGGATCACAGGACGAGCTCGCCTTGCAGGAACTGTTGGGCCTCGCTGGTGCGTGGGGTGTCGAAAAATGTTACTGCGTAGCCAGTCTCGCAGATTCGTCCGCGATGCATAAAGACGATGTCGTCGGCGAGTCGCCTCGCCTGCCCGATATCGTGCGTGACGAAGACAGCTTTTGTTCCGGCATCGCGAATGCGTCCGACGGCAGCTTCGATGACGGCCGTCGCAGCCGGGTCCAGATTGGCGGTCGGTTCGTCGAGAAACAGAACCTCGGGGTCTGTGGCAAGCGCACGTGCCAGTGCCAGACGTTGTTGTTCTCCTCCGGAGAGGCGACGTGCGGGTTGTGCCGCGTAATCCTGCAGATCGACCGCGGAGAGGACGGTATCTCGACGCGCCGGATCCTGGTTCCCGTGAAGGTCGAGGGCGAATTCGATATTCGCGGCAACCGAACGCCGCAGAAGTACAGGCCGCTGGAAGACCATCGCTTGGCGTCTGCGATGTGTGTCGGACGCGGGCTGCCCGTCCCAACGGATTGAACCGGACGTAGGCGGAAGCAATCCGTGAAGAAGCCGGAGAAGCAGGCTCTTCCCGGCGCCGTTGGGGCCCATGATGACGGTGATACCCTTGGAAGCGATCTCGAGGTCGATTTGGTCGATCAGCGTACGCCCGCCCGCGCGGTAACTGAGGCCGGATATCTGGATCGGCAACATTGCTCCCGTGTCAGGCATCGGCGGGCTTTCCGGAAGCCTCACGGAGCAGCGAGACGGCGGCGTTCACTGCGAGCGAGAGCACAATCAGGATCATGCCAAGCGCGAGGGCGAGGGCCAGATTACCCTTTGACGTCTCGAGCGCGATGGCCGTCGTCATGACACGGGTGAGATGGTCAATGTTTCCGCCGACGATGATGACCGCGCCGACTTCGGCGATGGCACGGCCGAACCCGGCAAGCGCCACCGTCGCGAGGCTGTGTTTTGCATCCATCAGGAGTGTCGCGACAGCGGTCCGGTGCGGGACGGAAAGCGACTGGAACAATTCCGCATACTCCGCATGGAAGTCTTCGACGATCTGCCGCGACAAGGCGGTCACTATGGGAGCGACCAGGATTGTCTGGGCGACGATCATCGCCGTTGGCGAATAGAGGAGGTCGAGCCAGCCGAGTGGTCCGCTGTTGGATAGAATAAGGTAGGCGACCAGTCCGACCACGACCGGTGGCAGCCCCATCAGCGCATTCACGCAAACGATGATGCATTGTCGGCCCCTGAAATGGCCGATACCGATTACCGCACCAAGTGGAAATCCGATAACGCAGGAGATCACGACTGCCGTGAGGCTGACTCTCAGAGAGAGAACAACGATCTCAAGGAGATCACTGTCGCCAGCCGCTATGAGGTGAAAGGCTTCGGCGAAAGCGGCCACAAACTCTTGCATCACGAAATTCCCAGATGACGTTTTGAGTCATGAAGGCGCCTCGCGGCTTTGTCCAATAAATTTGATTAATTTACATTAAAATACGTTAAAGTGCATAAATGTGCAAAAATTAAGCCGTTAGAACGGCCTGCTAATGCCCGGTAAATACAGGGTTCCGCTTTTCGGCGAAGGCGGCGAGGCCTTCGAGGCAGTCGGATGTTCCGTCGAGGGTTCGGCGGATGGTTTCGGCGGCGGCCATTGCCTCCTTGGTCGGCTTCTCCGCTAATTCTCGCTTCACGCGCTTCGCGGCTCTCAGCGCGAGAGGCGCGTTGCGGGCGATTTGGCTTGCCAGCGCGTTCGCCATCTCGGCCAGATCGTCGTGCGTGTCGACCACATGATGCAGGAAGCCCATCTCTTGCATGCGCCGGGCGCTGAAGTGTGCAGCCGTATATGTCAGAAGCGCATTGAGGCCGTCGTGCCCGTCGCGCAGTAGCCGGACGATGCTGCCGGTGGGAATGATTCCAATGCCTGTCTCAGTCAATCCGAAATCCGCCGCCGCGACGGCGAGGCGGAGATCACAGCCGAGCGCCAGCTCAGTGCCGCCGCCAAATGCGTGGCCGTTGATCGCGGCGATGACGGGCACGGGAATTTTTTCGATATCCAGGAGGGCCCGGTCGACCAGCTCGACGTATTGCCAGCGGTCGTCCTCGTCGAGTTCTTTGCGTTCCTTGAGATCCGCGCCGGAGCAGAAACCTTCACCCGCACCTGTGATAACGACGCAGCGAATATCGATATCCGCTTCGATCTGAGCCGGGAGTGCGAGCAGTCCCTCGCAGATCGGCGTCGATAGGGCATTGCGCCGTTCCGGACGGTTCAACTTCACCCGGAGAATATGATCGTCCTTTTCAATATTGAGGTATTCGTCCATGCCGCACTCTCCCGCGCTTGTCGACTTTGTTTGGCGGCATGATAGGTCATTGCAGCGAAGGAGTGTGAGAAATGCTCGAAGACCTACAAGCACGCGTCAATGCTGATCCGGAACTCGTGCGGCGGGGGCGTTGGGTCAATCTCAGTTTTGTTCTCGGTGTGGGCGAGGCGGAGTATGTGATTGCGATCGCCGATGGCAGGATTGAGAACGTGGAGGCGCGGCGAGTGCCGACGCATGGCGGTCTTTTCGCCATCCGAGCGGCTCGGGAAACCTGGGAAGAACATTGGAAACCGATACCCAAGCGCGACTATCACGACATCTGGAGCATGCTGCCGAAGCGTCTCGCTACGCTTGACGGCGACCTGCTGCCACTGATGCAGAATCTGCAGTATTTCAAGGATGTCCTGGCGAGTCCGCGCCGGAAGGAGGACTGAAAATGCCAGAGTTCGAGCCCATCATTGGACGGTATTTCACAATGGACGTGCAAGGTGCGCCGTGCCGCATCTATGTGGAAGAAGCGGGCTCGGGCATTCCGCTTGTATGCCTGCACACCGCCGGCTCCGATGCGCGGCAGTATCGACATTTACTTTGTGATCCGGCGATTACGGGCCACTATCGGGTGATTGCTTTTGACCTGCCATGGCACGGAAAGTCCCTGCCACCGCAGGGTTTTAGGCAAATCGAATACAAGCTGACGACTGATCTCTATAAAGAGACAATTATGGCGTTCTGTCGTGCTTACGATCTCGCAAATCCGGTAGTGATGGGATGTTCGATGGGTGGACGGGTGGTTCTGCACCTGGCTTTGGAACAGGCGGCCTACTTCAAGGCAGTGATTGCGCTCGAAGGATCCGACAAGCTCGAGCCATATTACGACCTCGATTGGCTCAATCGGCCGGACGTCCACGGCGGTGAGGTATGCGCCGCCTTCGTCTCGGCTCAGGTGGCGCCGCAGAGCCCGGATGAGTGCCGATGGGAGACGCTCTGGCATTACATGCAAGGCGGCCCCGGTGTCTTCAAGGGTGACCTCAATTTCTATTGGCATGATGGCGATTTTGATGACCGATCTCCGCTTATTGACACGGATAAATGTCCAGTCTATCTGCTGTCCGGCGAGTATGATTCGTCCTGTACACCGGAGCGCACCGAGGCCACCGCGGCCCGTATCAAGGGTTCCAAAGCGACGGTTATGGAGGGTATGGGGCATTTCCCCATGTCGGAGAACCCGATGCTCTTCCGGACCTATATCCTGCCGGTGCTTGAGGAGATTCGCGGTCGGTGATGAGGTGTCTTTGTCAGAGAGACGGGCAAACTGCCTAAGCGCACCCTAATTGGATTCGGTTTCCACTATCTCACTGCTTTGGGCCGGCGAAGTGAACGATTCTTCGTTGAGAACAAGCAGGAGTCTTGAGCAACCCGTCCCTTCAATCGAAGGGGAGCGGTGCACGATTCCGTCGCCTGACCCGGCGCCGCTGCCTTTGAAGATTGCTACATCGAAGAGCGCTAGTCGGTCCCTTAAAGCATTTCTGATCGCACACCGCCTCTGCTGCATACTGCGGATGGACCCATTCGGTAGAGGGGCCACGGTACGTCGTGAGCAGCCGTGTCCGGATGAAATCGCGGTGGAATTTCCAGCACGCATCGTGATTAACCCGCTCTAGTCGAACATCGACACGGCGCGTCTTGGCGATCCGCGCATAGGCCGTTACGAGCTCCTCAACGTCCTCTATGAGAAAATTGCGCATCTCTCCGCCGGGCATTCCACAATTATCGAAATGCGCAATAACGGCACGCCGAAGATCGAATGGATCGACGAGAATGCGTAGCTTCGGAAGCTGCGATGGGGCCAAATGGTAAAGCCAAACCTGAAAGGCTTCAGGTAGAGAGCGTTCCCAGATCACGAGCTCGGTCGCGGTGTCCGCAATGGAGGCGAGGCCTTCTCGTGTTTTGACAACTCTAATGCTATCTGGTGTCTCATACTTCCCGTCGAGAACGTCATGCTCTCGCGAGAGGACATCTTCCTGAATGAGGGTCATTCCGCTGCCTCCATTCGCCGCCAGACAGGGAACGGGTCCGGCAGATCGGGAAGGGTGGCGAGGCTCATTGCATCTAATTTCGGCAGGAGGCATTCATCGAGACGCCCCTTCAATTCAGGCCAGTCAATCCCTGTGCCAATGAAGACAATTTCCTGCCGGCGGTCACCCCATGGCTCTTGCCAGCTCGCAAACATGTAAGCGAGTGAGCCTTCACTGTCCGGCCAATGTTCTTTCGGCACTGCGCCCACCTAGTTCCGAGCGTATCGATGGTCGATAGCGCGCCAGCGAGTGAGAACTCCACCACCCAGTCAGGCCGCGTTGCAATCCAGAAGTGACCCTTTGCGCGGATCACGCCAGGTAGTTCGCCTGTAGTTTGCAAATCACACACTTATTCGATCAGCGTGGTGGCCGAACTGGCCGGGTGGGGTTTGATCGCTTGAGCTACTTATGCGCCGTCGAAAACGCTCATCGAGCTTCCAATAATCGAGAGAAACTCTCGGCGGGTGGCCGGATCGTCGCGGAATGAGCCCAACATATGGCGGGTGACCATGCTGACGCCCGGTTTGCGGACACCACGGGTCGTCATGCATTGATGCGCCGCTTCGATCACGACGCCGACACCCCGTGGCTGCAGTACCGTTTGGATCGTTTCTGCTATTTGCGCCGTCAGTGTCTCTTGGATTTGCAACCTTTTGGCAAATACTTCGACAACTCGTGCCAGCTTCGAAATACCGACAACCCGGCCGGAGGGCAGATAGCCAATATGCGCAGTGCCCAATATGGGGACGATATGATGCTCGCAGTGTGACTCCAGGCGGATGTCTCGCATGACGATCATTTCGTCATAGTCGGCAGTTTCTTGGAATGTCGTCGCCAAAATCTCTATCGGGTCTTCATGATATCCGACGAAGAACTCTTCATAAGCGCGGACGACCCGTTCAGGCGTATCGACAAGGCCTTCCCGATCGGGGTCGTCTCCCGCCCATTCGATCAGGGTCCGCACGGCCGCTTCTGCATCCGTTCGGCTGGGCTTATGGCGGCCACTCATTTGATTGTCTGACGAAGCGATAGGCGACAAACCAACCAATGCCTTGTTCATTCTAAACCTTCTCCCTTGGCCACCCTCGTTAGCCGAGAGTAAGTGATAATAATGTTTCGTTATAACGTAACATTTTTATTTAAAAAATAAACACTTTCGGCGCTTGGGTCGAGTCATCGTAATCTTTGCGATGATCCTGGTGTCTGCGGGCTGTGGGAGCCGGCGGTACGAATGGTAATGGCGGGATGACAGCCTCACCACGCCAAGAAATTAAATACGGGCACCATTTGTTTTCAGGAAGAGAGGTGGCATCCAATAAGTTGGGGCGTTTAGGATTTTAGACGCGGTACACTTCATGTATTATGCCGTTCCGGCGCAAAAATCGATGATGAGGATGCTGCTTCGACTAAGACCGAGTTGTAATTGACCTGATTATGGATTGCATACCCGTTACGTTGCTGACCGGATTTCTTGGCAGTGGGAAATCGACCCTCTTGACGCAAATCCTAACCGAACCCGGTTTTGGAGATACTGCAGTTGTCGTGAACGAATTTGGTGAGGTCGGCCTTGACGGGTTTTTGGTCGAACACGCTGATGACCAGATCGTCGAAATGACATCTGGTTGTCTTTGCTGCACGATACGTGGTGATATCAGAGAGACGCTCTTGGCGCTCTACGGCCGGCGAGATAAGGGCGAGATTCGTGCCTTCAGTCGCTTGATCGTTGAGTCAACGGGCCTCGCCGATCCAGCCCCAGTCATCCACACGCTGATGAGTGATCCTTCTCTTGAACGGCGCTATATGTTGGGTGGAATCGTTGCGACGATAGATGCGATTAACGGCGCGGACACGCTGGACGCACACGTGGAATGTGTGAAGCAGGTTGCAGTTGCAGATCGCCTCGTCATCACCAAGACGGACCTGGTAGAAGAGTTCGCCGTTTGTAGGGGCGTGACGCAGTTGATTGCAAAGCTCCGGACCCTCAATCCGTCCGCGCCGATCCTCGAAAGGCATGGCCTGGAATTCGACCTGGGTCGCCTATTCGACACATCACTTTACGATCCCGAGACCAAGACAATAGATGTCCGTAAATGGCTAAACGCCGAAGCCGAACAGGACGTCACTGATCATTATGATCATGCGCACCACCATCACGATCATTCTCATTATCCTGGTCAGGATCCTCATGACGTGACGCGGCACGGCACTGATATCCGCTCATTTGTGCTGACGTTCGATAAGCCGCTGCCGGCCGAAGCCTTCTGTAGCGCGCTTGAAGCGCTAACACGGACCCAGGGCGCGAACCTGCTCCGCCTCAAGGGTGTCGTAGATACCGTGGAGCGGCCAGGACATCCGCTTGTTATCCACGGTGTCCAGCATGTGTTCTATGATCCGATTTATCTGGAAGCTTGGCCGGACGCGGATGAACGCACACGCCTCGTATTCGTCACAAGCCATATTGAACGTGACACCCTGGAAAGATATTTCGAAACTTGGATTGGCGCTGAGCAGGCGTTTTAGCAGATTTGCCCAAGACGGACTGTTCTATGTTGCCAAGTCAAAAGTGTTTTGGCTTGGTAGCCTAGGTACGTGTCGCAAGGAGTAGGGGATAAAGATGAGCAACGCCGATCTGTTAATTCTTGGTGACGTTGTCACACCCGACCGGGTGATTGTTGACGGTTACGTTGCCGTCAGCGGCGAACTCATCGAAGCCGTCGGAGAGGGTGCACCCCCAACTGCCGCAGAAATACAGGATTTTCGTGGGTGCTGGGTAATTCCGGGTGTCGTCGACGGGCAAACCCATGCAGCCAGCCAGCTAAATCAGGAAGGGTTGGGCAGAGCGT
>CAXGSZ010000069.1:0-8589 GCA_964012455.1 uncultured Alphaproteobacteria bacterium | reverse complement strand
GAAGTTCATCTAGCAGTGCGCGGCTGTCCGCCTCTGACCAGCCATCAATAAAGGCGGCGTGGGCACCGATTAGTAGAGATTTCTTCCCATTTGCCGGATTCACCTGAACAAGCGGGTGCTTTACAGGGGGTGCCGCCGCCCGTTGTTCGTCCGTCAGTATACTCTTGTCCATCTTATCACGGGCGTAACTGAGACTATGGACGACCGTCAGCCCATCGACCGTCGCCTTCAGGTCGGTTGGCAACGCCTCATATGCAGCACGCGTACTGACGACTTCGGTCGCGCCACCAACCGATGGGACCACCCGCGCAGCGAGGATTGAACACAAAGACGCCGATTCCATGTAGGAGCTATCCGTGTGCCACAGCATATTCGCCTTCAGATAGGTCATCCGGTGGTGGTCCGGCGAAAAAAGCTCGCCCGTCTCAAAATCGATGTTGCTTTGACGCGAAAACTTAGTTCCCCCGGTCTGGTTCGCCTTGAAGGCAACCTGCACGTGCCCGAAATGCTCGCTCAAGGCGACCTGCTGGTCGTCGGTGACGACGGGTCCACGAAACAGCAGAACAGAATAGGTCTCAAACGCATCGCGAATGGGCGCAAAGTCAGCTTCTGTAAGCAGCTTTGTTGCATTCACTCCAACAAGTTCAGCGCCGAACAGGTCATGCAACTGGCGAATTTGCAAAGGCATGGGCTCCACCTCCTCGGAATAATCTAACACAGCTACCTGTTCCGACGATACAGGGGTTAATCAAGACCCCTGTATCGACTTCAAAGAATTTCGGCGGCGGCGGTGATTTCGATCATGATCCGCGATGGATCGCGTAACCCGCCGGTGCCATACAAATAGGTGTCACCTGGAGCGTATTAATGTTCACATGGGCCGGCAGCATGGTCGTGTAGAAGATCACATCGGCCAGATCATCGCCCGAAAGCGGCGTTACCCCATCATAATGCGCGGCCGCCTTGTTCGCGTCTTCACGAAACCGCACCTCAGAAAAGCGGGTTTCAGTCATGCCCGGCTCGATGCTGGACACACGGATCGGCGTTCCGAGAAGGTCGCAACGCAGGTTCAGTGAAAACTGCCGAACGAATGCCTTACTGCCACCATAGACGTTGCCACCTTTATAGTTGTTCGTTGCGGAAGTTGAGGAAATGTTGACGATGTGCCCACGGTTGCGATCCACCATCCCGGCCAGGAGCGCCCGTGTGCAATAGAGGACGCCCTTGATATTGGTGTCGACGATAGCCTCCCAATCTTCAAGATTTGCCTCATGTGCCGGCTCCAAACCAGGTCCGACACCCGCGTTGTTGACCAGTATCGTCACATCCTTGAAGTCGTCCGGCAATCCCGCGATCGCCGCGAATACGTCATCCGAGTTCCTGAGGTCTAATGAAATCGCCTGCATCCGATCTTCGTATCCCGCACGCGTTTCCTCCAGTCTATCCCCCTGGTAGTCGGCGGCGATAACGCGCGCGCCTTCTTCGGCAAACCGGCGGGCTGACGCGGCGCCAATACCCGCCCCTGCTCCGGTCACGAAAACGATGTGGTCCGATGCTGATACCATGATTCTTCTCCTACTTCTCCGGTGTTTCTGCGGGCTGCGTCAGTTTCATCGAATCACGTACCGCAAAACGCTCATACCAATGCGTAAGCCGCGGTCTCCCGGGTCGAAAATCGATGAGCCAATCACGCCAGTCTTGATAGCTGAGCGTCACTCCCGCCGCTATCTGGGCGAGGTCAATCGTGGCTTCAAATTCGTTAGCGCGCGCTTCCATCGCATCGAGGCAGCGCTTAATGCGATCCTTCTGTTTTTCGATAAAACTGTCGGATCGGATTTCTCTGGGGCGCAGATGCTCCGCCCGCATTAGTATTTGAGCCTCAAGCATGCCATCGGCAATCGCGTAGAGAGACCACATCTTCCAACGCGCGTCACCAGACGGGATCAGTTCGCCATTATCTGAAACTTCGTCGAGATAGATACAGGCCAGCGTCGAATCGCCGAGAGGGGCGCCGTCTTCCGTCACAAGCGTCGGAATTCGCGCGACGGGGTTAGCTTCGGCGAGCCCCGCAGTAAGCGGAACAGTCTTGTACCCCCATTCAAGCGACCATGTCGTCGGCACGACCTCGATTCGTTCCCAAAGGCCAAGTTCACGGGCGGCCACGCAAACCTTGCGAGTGAAGGGCGAGGCTGGGGTCCAGAAGATTTTCATATCACTGTGCTCAGTTTCGGCATCGTGGAAATACATCTCGCCCGAGTGTCTCAATCAGCTTCGGGCGATCATCGACAAATCCCGTAAATAAAATCTGATGAATACCGGCCTCACGGATGCGCTGAATTTGCGCGACGCAGTCTTCGGGCGTGCCCAAAACAGCGAAGCGGTCGACCATATAGGCTAGTAGTTCCGGATCCTGCATCAGTTTGGCATTCGGTGATTCGCCCAAATCCTCATGGTGCGAAGGTTTATACCCCTGCTGAACCTCGCGGATTGCATCTGCAAATTGCGGCGGGACCAGCTTTCCCTCCTGGGTAAATCGGAAGGCGTGATGAGCAGTTGACGCCAATTCCATACGGATCTCGCTGATCAAAGCATCCCGGTCTTCACCAACATTCACCCGGCCGAGAGCCCAGACGTCGATGTCATCGAGCGATCGCCCCGCGCGTTCCGCGCCAGCGGCGATACGCGACAACGTCAATGTCGCCACATCGGTGGAAAAACCCATGCCGCAAAATACACCGTCCGCTATCTCGCCGGCGAGTTCCAAGGTCTTCGGTCCTTCCGCCGCGATGTAAATGGGTACTTCAGGCTGGTCCAGACCACCAATCCAGCGCGTATGAACCGGCTTTCCAGCAAACTCCGTGTTTTCTCCCCGGAACAGGCACCTTAGGGCAGCAATATATTCTCGGAGTCCAGCAAGACCGCGTGGCCTTTCACCAAGATTGTAAATCGCACTATCCCCGGTCGCGATGCCAAGAAAGGCTCGTCCGCCCGACACCTCCTGTATTGTCGCGAGGCCGCTTGCCATCACGGCGGGGTGCCGCGTCAACGGATTGGTTACGGTTGGACCCAGCATCGGCTTTCCGGTTGCTCCGCCAATCATGCCAAGCGTCACAAATAATTCCCGGAAGAGCGATTGTGAATCCGCCACGCCGACCATATCGAAACCATGGTCTTCCGCAAGGCCGGCATTGACCCGCGCGCTCTCGATGTTGCGCGGTATTTCGATGATACCAAATCGGGCCTGCATGGGCGCCGTCCCCCCGAAACTCTGTGCAGATTGATCTACCCCAACACCGAAATAGGCCAAGGGTTGTTGGGTCATCACTCGTTCGCGAGGCTTGCTTCCGCGGAGCGCGAGCAATAAACGAATACAGAGACATCCTGCAAAGAAACAGGTAATCAACGAATGAAGGTCGGTGCTGAGGTCCTGACAAGGGCCATAGCAAGTTGGGCGGATGCGGTTTTATAGTCTATGTTCTCTGACGGAGCACGGCGCGGCGGCCCCTTACTGAGTCCGAACAAATAAGAGGTAAATTCGGCATGGCCATGAAATTCAGCAACTTTATTTTCCCCGCAGCGGAGAAGCCCGAAGACGACGGCCGCGTGATCCGCGAATCGCTGGCGGAAGCGCAACTTTGTGACCGCCTTGGCGTCGACACGGTCTGGCTGGCCGAACATCATTTCGACGGAATTTGCGCCTATGTCGATCCGGTAACCTTTGCAGCCGGTCTCGCGACGAGCACCGATCGGATCAAAATAGGCTTCGCCGTAGCGCAGATGTCATTACATCACCCGATCCGTTTTGCCGAACAGATGAACCTCATCGATCACCTATCCAAAGGCCGGCTGATCGTTGGTCTAGGCCGTGGCACCGCCTACAACATTTACGATTACCAAGGCTTCGACATCGATCCAGACGAAGCTCAAGAACGTCTCCTCGAAGCGGAAGAAATCATGCTCAAGGCATGGACGACGGACAAATACGAGCATCAGGGCAAGTACTGGAACATCAAACTTCCGAAACTGCGCCCAACGCCCTATACGAAACCGCATCCAACGATCCTGCGTGCCTCTTCGAGCGAGCATTCAATGGTCGACCTCGCAAAGCAGGGGCGTCCCTTTATGATGAACGTACAGTCCGACGAAGTAACCCAACACCGTATGGATCTGTATCGGACCACCTTGAAAGATACCGGTTACGACGATAACACAATCGCCCAAAATGTCTCCGACTCCTGGGTCTGGAGAAACATCTTCGTTGCCGAGACGGACGCTGAAGCGGAGCGGATCGGCGTTCCGGCCTTCACTCGTCAGCACGAGTTCCGCGCCGAAATGCGAAAACGCGTCTACAAAGAACAAGGCGTCCGCCTGCGGGAGGAAAAATCCGGGATTGCACGCAATGACCCCTCGCACGGGTTGATCTACGGTTCACCCGCAACGGTGGCCGAACGTCTCTCAAAGATCGACAAGATTGGGGTTGGGGGTATCATGATGACGTTCCGCCTCGGCCCGATGGACGCCGACATAGCGAATAACAGCATCGAGCTCTTCATGAAGCAAGTCGCAACAGAGTTCGAGGACCATGCCGCCGCCGCTGCTGCCGCCGAGTAGGGATTAGCTTTAACTCAACGCAGTTGAGACTCTATTCACCGGAGGTGATTCTCGCGCGGCGCAATATGGCGTTTGAACCCTGGGCGTTGCCCGATCCGTGACTGCCATTCCGAAAGGTTACGCATCTTGGGGCCAGGGAGGTCAAACAACGTCCAACGATAGGCGGCACAAGCGGGTGCAATATCTCCAACCGTAAATGTGTCACCAGCGATATAGGCGCGATCGGAAAGATGCCAGTCGAGGAGTTCAAGCCTTGATATAATCCCGAGACGCGCCTGCTCTATGGCATTGGGATCGCGTTCGGCCTCCTGCATTCGGACAAGATGCATCACCAATATATGCAGATGCGGTTCCATCTGGGTGTTGGTCCAGTCCATCCATTGGCTCGCGTGGCCCAGTTTTTTCGCCTCATTGCCGAACAATTCAGGCGCGTAGGTTTGTGTGAGATAGCGACAGATCGTGTTCGATTCCCAAAGGATATAGCCACCGTCGTCAATTGTGGGGATCGTACCGTTCGGGTTCATCGCCCGGTATTCCGGCGTATCAACAATGCCGAACGCCTCACCACCGCCGGAGACGTGCCCACTTGCACCCATGGTGCCACTGGCGAGAATCAGCTCGAACTCGGCTCCCGCCTCAGCGCAACACCAAAGAACGCGTTGCGTGTGCGTCGAATTAGGGCGTCCCCAGATTTTGAGCGTCACCAACCTAGTTCCCTTCTCGCATGACCGGATTTGTGAGGGTACCGATCCCTGTAATATCGATGTCGATGACATCGCCGTGCCTGACCTGGGGGGAGCTCCCCTCCGTACCCATCCAGACGACGTCGCCCGGCTGCAGTTCGATATATTTAGACATCCGCGCCAAAAAGGTCTGCACACTAAAAAGCATCTTTGCGGTCGTGAAACGGATGGTCTCTTCACCATTGACCCGTACGATAGTTTCCATGTTTTCGAGTTTGGCATCAGTCTCGATCCAGGGACCCATTGGCTTAAACGTGTCCGTATTCTTGGCGCGCCACAGCGTACGGTCCTGGCCTTGCCACGTCCGCTCACTCATGTCATTGCCAATGGTGTAACCAAGAACACAGTCGAGCGCGTTTGCTTCTGTCAGGTTTTTGGCTTTCTTGCCGATTACGACGACCAGCTCAGCCTCGTATTCGACACGCTCCGTCGCATCTGCCGGGATAACAATATTCTCACCATGCGCGATCAGCGCGTTGTTCGCACGGTAACCGACATCGGCTTCGGGCGGGATATTCGGTTCTCGCCCGTTCTTGGCAGCGACTTCCATGATATGGTCGACATAATTAAGCCCAGCCGCGTAGAAGACCTTTGGCACCACCGGGACCAAGAGCTTTATGCCGCCAAAGGCGCGCGGTTCACCGAGTTCCTCGAACCCCTCGAAAGGATCTCCTCGGACTGGCTGGACCACACCTCCCTCGACGATCCCGTAAACCGCCTCACCCATGTCTTCAAACCTGATCCAACGCATCCCGTACCCCTATTGCCATCCATCTCCTAGAAAATCTGGAGCAGAATGATGACGAGGCCAGCCAGGCTCACAAACCAGGAGGCCGAGCGCAGCCTCGGAATTCCGCCCATATGCCCCACGGCCATGGCAACACGTCCCCAAAAATAATTCTGCGCACCGAGCGCAGTTGGTACATTAGCAGCGCCCGAAGAGTGCACAACAAGAACGATAGCGGCAAAAACAGGAAGGTTTTCGACCATGTTCATATGCGCGCGTTCGGAGCGTTGAACCCAATCCGGCAAATCCTCGCGGGATGGCTGCGGGTAACTCACCGCGCGGATAGGGCCGAATAACTCCCCGCGGCATTCTCGACACGCAAATCCATCAGAACGTCGGCATGTGGAAAATAGAAGGTAGGTAAGTGCCAGGCCGTCCCAAAACCATGACATGCTGGCTATCCGCAATGTATTTGCTTCCAAACTCGAGAAGAATTCGTTTTGGAGGCGGTTCGAATTCCATCAAGAAGTGTTCGGCCCTTTGATGGGCTCGGACCTCTCGCTAACCGTGCTTGACCGCTACTTCGCCTGTCATTCATTAAGCCTAAAGTGTTTTAATTTTGGCCCGATATGAGAATTCCACCGAGAAAAAAAGATAAATCTGGGATGACATGGCTGTTATGACTTGCCAGCCCAGCTGTACACATCATCGTCAGTGTATGAGTAAACAAGGCTACAAATGAAGCGCCTCGCCTTCGACATCGGCGGTACTTTTACGGATTTCGTGTATGAGGACGACGGCACGTTCCATACGCTGAAAGTGCCGACAACACCCGAAGACCCTGCGATCGGGGTAATCGAAGGGATGCGTCATCTCGGCGAATCAGGCAACTTTTATGCTGATGGTCTCGACGTGGTGTTGCATGCGACCACTGTCGCAACCAACGCCATCATTGAACGAAAGGGAGGCCGGACCGCCCTCATAACCACTGATGGATTTCGCGATGTCCTGATAATCGGGCGCCAGAAAAGGTATGAAACCTACGACCTATACATTAAACCACCCAAGCCCTTGGTTCAGCGTCGCGATATCTTCGAAGTCGTGGAGCGTGTCGCCTTCGACGGAGAGACGGTAATCGCGCTCGACATGGCTTCGCTTGACACTGTCATCGACCGAATTGCGGAAGCAAACTACGACGCCGTGGCAGTTGCACTACTACACGCCTACGCGGCCCCCGATCACGAACGGCAAATTCGCGACCGTTTATACCAAAGGCTGCCGGATATCGATGTGTCCATTTCCTCCGAAGTGTCCCCCAAATTTCGCGAGTACGAACGCACCAATACCACGGTCGCCAACAGCTACGTTAAGCCCATTGTCTCGCGCTACGTTACGCATCTTGAAGAAGCGTTGTCAGGCAAAGGCTTCCGTAACGAATTCTTTATCATGCAATCAAGCGGCGGGTTGGTATCACCCGAATTTGCGCGGAATTTCCCAATCCGGATCGTCGAGTCCGGCCCCGCCGCCGGAGTCTTGATGGCCCGAGACGCCGCGGCCGAGGAAGGTTTTGATCACGTGATCGCGTTCGACATGGGCGGCACCACAGCGAAACTCGGTGCTGTCGATGAGGGCGTACCCTCGATTTCCCCCACATTCGAAATCGACCCGGTCCGATATAAGCGCGGCAGCGGCCTGCCAATCAATACACCTGCCGTCGAGCTACTTGAAATTGGTGCAGGCGGAGGCAGTATTGCCCGCGCCGAATTTGGCACGATTGCAGTCGGCCCTGAAAGCGCCGGTGCTAAACCGGGACCGGTCTGCTACGGTTTGGGCAGCGACGTACCGACCGTCACGGATGCCAATCTGGTCCTTGGTTACTTAGATCCCGAATATTTTAACGACGGTGCTTTCACCCTTGATATCGCCGCTGCTCGCGACGCAATTCAGAGCAAGATCGCGAAACCGCTTGATCTGTCGACGGAGGACGCTGCTTGGGGAATTCATCTGATAGCGACAAACAATATGGAGCATGCAATTCGGATCGTTTCCGTCGAACGCGGGCGAGATCCACGACGCTACGCAATGGTTGCCTTCGGCGGCGCAGGACCTTTGCATGCCGCGAGATTGGCGCGAAAGATCGGTGTCCCACAAGTCATCATTCCAAAGAACGCGGGCGTCGGGTCCGCCGTCGGCCTACTCGGCGCCGACGCTCGCCTCGATGCTTCCGCAACGCGCCTCATTAGACTGAAAGAGACAACGGGCGACACGCTGCGCCAGCTCTACAAGGAGCTTGAGAAAAGAGTGCGGCAGGACCTCGACCGCATGGCACTACCGGGTGAACCGATCTGGTCACGTTTCGCCTACATGCGCTTCTCCGGTCAGGGTTTTGAGATCCACGTACCGCTTCCGGCAGGCCCAATTGACGATGCCTATCCGCAATCAGCAGAAGACGCATTTCGACGTGCCTATGCCACCCGACATCAGTTCAGCGACACGCAAGCCTCGGTC
>CAXGSZ010000068.1:0-8596 GCA_964012455.1 uncultured Alphaproteobacteria bacterium | reverse complement strand
CCGGACGTTTCCAGAAAGCGCTGGATACGCTCGATTCCTAATCCGTCGTGATGCGCCGCCGTGCGCACTCGTATGGGCTTGGTCGGGAGCGCCTGATCACCTCATCAAGCGCTCCTACAGAGCCTCCCAACTGCTAAAAATGGGACTCTGTCATGAGAAAAGGCAGCCTGGAAGCGCCTGTACGGCACCCTTTGTCTTGGACGGAGGAGGCGTTTTACAATGAGGCGTAGCTTGATGAGGAACTCCGGCGGGTATTCGACATCTGCCACGGTTGCCGACGCTGCTTCAATCTCTGCGACAGTTTCCCGCGCCTGTTTAATCTAATTGATGATTCGGAATCAGGCGAGTTGGACACGGTGAACAGCAAGGACTTTAAACCGGTTGTCGACGCCTGCACGCTCTGCGACATGTGTTTCTTGACGAAATGCCCCTATGTCCCGCCGCACGAATTCAATCTCGACTTCCCTCATCTAATGCTTCGCTATCGCGCGGTCGAGCAGCGCAAGGGAATGGTCGGCGCGATAGACCGAGAACTGACAAAGACCGACCGGAACGGGCGAATTGCCGGCCGGATGACAGCGATCGCGAACTGGGCCGCGGACAAGGGAAACGGCATGACCCGCCCCCTCATAGAATCGTTTGCCGGCATCGACCGAAACGCAGCGCTCCCGAAGTTTCATTCAAATACTTTCGAAGCGCGGGCCAAGAAGGCACCGCTCACTGTCAATACCGTAGCACCAGCGCATGGCCGAAAGGCAGTCCTCTACGCAACATGCTTCGGCAACTTCAACAGCCCGGAAATTGGCGTTGCCGCACAAGGCGTCCTTGCCCGGAACGGCGTGGAAACCAAAGTCGTGTACCCCGCTTGTTGCGACATGCCGCAACTCGAGCAGGGTGACATCGCGGCCGTCGCAGAGAATGCTCAAAAGGTCGCTGGCGAACTCGGCCCGTGGATCGAGAAAGGATACGACGGCATCGCGCTGGTGCCGAGTTGTGCACTGATGTTGAAGCTCGAATGGCCACTTATCCTGCCCGACGACGAGAGTGTGAAGAACCTGTCCGAAGCGAGTTTCGACATTACCGACTATATCGTCGACATCGCGAAGAAAGACGGCCTCGCGGAGGGCCTGTCGCCACTCGATGGTGGCGTCGCGATTCATTTTGCATGCCACGCCCTAGCGCAGAATATGGGAGCCAAAGCGGCGGAAATGATGCGGCTGGTGCCCGAAGCCGAAGTTGACGTTATCGAACGCTGTTCCAGCCACGGCAGCTCTTGGAGCGTCAAGAAGAACAACTTCTATACGGCAATTAGGGTTGGCCGGCCGGCGGCACGGCAGGCACTCAATAGTGGAAAGAAACACGTTGTCTCGGAGTGCCCGCTCGCCGGCATGCATATCGGGCAGGGATTGGGGCGTCTCCAGGACGACGGTGCGCCGGCATATCAGATCGCTGCACACCCTGTCGTGCTGTTCGCACGGGCCTATGGTGTCGACGTTTGATGAACAACGGCGGTAGAAAGGAACGAGATGATGACAAGAAAAACCGAACTCACACGCGACGAAATAATGCCGTTGACGGAGTACGCAAAGATTCAGAAAGAGCGTCGTCGCGAGATCGTGGCGGCAAAACGTGATCGTAGAATGGAAATCGGTCCCGTTGCCGTCTACCATTTCAAAAGCTACGACAGCATGTGGCATCAGGTCCATGAAATGCTGTTCATCGGAAAGGGCGGGGAAGAACAGATCGCTGATGAACTGGCTGCTTTCAATCCGCTCATTCCAAAGGGTCAAGAGCTCGTCTGTACCGTGATGTTCGAAATTGACGAGCCAGCCCGTCGTAAGGCGTTTCTGTCCAGGTTGGGCGGTGTCGAGAAAGCCATGACGATCGAGTTCGCGGGCGAGACAGTAATGGGCGTCTCCGAAGAGGACGTCGACCGCACCACCGCCGATGGAAAAGCTTCTTCCGTTCAGTTTCTGCATTTCCCGTTCTCGGCGGCGCAAATCGAAGTCTTTCGAGAGCCTGGGACGCAGGTACTGGTCGGTTTCAAGCATCCAGAATACTTGCATTCAGCGGTCATGGCGGAACCCACACGGGAAGCGCTTGCGCAGGATTTCCTCTAGGGGAAAATCTCGCTCTTACGCAGACCCCAGAATCCTTCGCGGCGCAGCCACCCTTCGTAACCATCAACCTCAACACGACACCAGGCCGGTGTGCATTTTTTCAGCCGTGCCACTATATCTCTCGCAAGCCGGGCAACCGCCGGCGCATCGTCGCTTGAGCGGCGGCGCAGCGTCACGCCGCGACCGGTGATAATGATACTTCGCCGGTTCGACAGCATCGCCTTGTGAACCCAGCCCTCGGCCCCCTCCCAATCGCGTATCTTGCGCCAGGTGTCATACTCCTGAACGACTTCGACCGGAATCCGCTTCTGCCGAAACTGCCATTTAATGGGGTAACGCACGCCTGGCCCGACCCGCACGTTGACCTCGTCCGAGCGAAGCGAGACGAATCGGCGGCGGGTCGCCTTATTGGGACGCGCCCGCAGTGGATCCTCCGCTTGTGTGATCTGTACTGGGTTGGCCGGATTAGGCAGAGCCCCCGGAGACGGCAGGGATGTAGTTACAACCGCAACAAGAAGGAATGCTAAAAGCCTCATGCCGATACGAATTCCGCGACACTGGACAACGCGCATCCCCGCCGTGTAAATGCGAGTTGTTTGGGATTGCCGGACCAGAGCATGAGCGCCAAAAAACCTCTCGTCATAGTCACCCGTAAGCTTCCCGATGTCATCGAGACGCGGTTGATGGAGCTGTTCAACACCCGTCTCAATCTGGAAGACACGCCATTGTCGAAGTCGGAGCTCGCGGCCGCTGTCACCGAAGCGGATGTATTGGTGCCAACCGTCACCGACCGTATCAATGCAGAGATATTGTCCCAGGCGGGAGAGAACCTCAAGCTCATAGCCTCATTCGGCACCGGCATCGATCATATCGATTTTGCGGCGGCGAAGGCGAAGGGAATAACCGTCACCAATACACCGGGTGTGCTGACGGAAGATACCGCGGACATGACCATGGCCCTGATCCTGGCGGCACCGCGGCGCCTTTCAGAAGGCGAACGACTCGTGCGGGCGGAGGAATGGGAAGGTTGGGGTCCCACGCTTATGCTCGGCCACAGAATCTGGGGCAAACGCCTTGGAATAGTCGGAATGGGACGCATCGGCCAGGCGGTCGCACACCGGGCGCGGGGATTCGGCCTGTCGATCCACTATCACAACCGCCGCCGCGTCCATGAGGAGATCGAGACAGAACTCGAGGCGACCTATTGGGAAAGCCTCGATCAGATGCTGGCGCGTATGGACATCATCTCCATCAACTGTCCGCGCACGCCGGCAACCTTCCATCTTCTCTCTGAGCGGCGCCTCAAGCTGATCAAGCCACACGCCTATATCGTCAATACGAGCCGCGGCGAAGTCATCAACGAAGCAGCCCTCACCCGGATGCTGGCGACCAAGGAAATTGCTGGTGCCGGCCTCGACGTGTTCGAGCACGAACCCGCCGTTAATTCGAAATTACTGCAATTGGAAAACGTTATCCTGCTGCCGCATATGGGATCGGCGACCCTGGAAGGCCGCGTCGATATGGGTGAGAAAGTTATCGTTAACATCAAAACCTTCGCTGACGGGCACACGCCGCCAGATCGGGTCGTCGAGACAATGTTCTAGGCCTCACTCAGCGGCAGCAGCCGTCCCAAGATCGCGGATGGACGGATTATTGCCGCACAGCTCACAGGCAGGATCGCGGCGAACTTTGAGACTGCGCGTTTCGGAATTCATCGCATCGTACAGAACGAGACGTCCCGACAAACTCTGCCCGAGACCGAGTAGCTCCTTCAGAGCCTCCGTCGCTTGCATGGTCCCGAGTACTCCCGCGACCGAACCGAAGATACCGGCCTGCTCGCAGCGCGGCACCATGCCTGGTGCCGGCGGATGCGGGAAGATGCAGCGATAGCATGGTGCATCCTCCCCTTCGTAAGCCTTGATCGTCGTGATTTGCCCTTCAAAGCGCAGCAGTGCGGCCGACACCAATGGCGTCTTCGTGAGATAACACGCATCGTTGATCATGTAGCGCGTGTCAAAATTGTCGGAGCCGTCGAGCACCAAATCGTACTGATTAATCAGGTTAAGCGCATTCTCGGGCAGAACCCGGAACGGATGCTGGTTTACGACCACCTCCGGATTGATCGCCTTCAGCCGCGCAGCGGCACTTTCCACCTTCGGTCGATCGATTTCTTCAGTGCCATGGACGATCTGTCGCTGCAGATTGGTGATGTCGACGACATCGTCATCGACAACGCCAAGCGTGCCAACACCCGCCGCCGCGAGATACATGAGAACCGGCGAGCCGAGGCCTCCCGCACCGATAACGAGGACCCGCGACACCAGCAGTTTGATTTGCCCCTCCTCGCCGACTTCCTCGAGGACGACGTGGCGGGCATATCGCATCAATTGGTCGTCGCTGATTTCATCCATGGCGCCTCACAATTTGTCAAAAAGTGGCGTTGAAAGATAACGTTCTGCGAAAGACGGTATGATCACCACAATGCGCCGTCCATCCATTTCCGGCCGCTCGCACAACTCTAAAGCCGCCGCCAGAGCGGCACCCGCAGAAATCCCGACCGGGAGACCTTCGGTCGATGCCGTGCGCCGAGCCATGCGGAATGCAGTTTCATTCGCGATAGGAATGACTTCATCGATCAAGGCAGTCTCAAGAATTGAAGGCACGAAACCCGCGCCGATTCCCTCGATCATATGCTGCCCGGCGCGACCGCCGGAGAGGACCTGACTGTCCTCCGGCTCCACGGCGACGATGCGTATCGCCGGATCGCGGGCCTTCAGAACGGCGGCACAGCCAGTCAACGTACCGCCTGTGCCCACACTGGTCACCAACGCGTCGAGGCGGCCGCCCGTATCACTCCAAATTTCTTCCGCCGTCGTCTTGCGGTGGGCCAGCGGGTTTGCCGGATTGTTGAACTGCTGCGGCATTACGGCATCTGGTAATTCCGCGACCAGTTCCTCCGCCCGGGCGATGGCGCCCCGCATTCCCTGCGTCGAGGGGGTCAGTTCAAGCTCGGCGCCGAGCAGTAACAGCATACGGCGACGTTCAATCGACATCGATTCTGGCATGGTCAATATCAGCCGGTACCCCTTCGCCGCGGCGACAAACGCCAGCGCAATTCCCGTATTGCCGGATGTCGGCTCAACCAACACTGTGTTCTCGGTCAGACGGCCAGAACCCTCGAGGTCCTCGATCATGGCGAGGCCGATTCGGTCTTTAACTGAGCCGAGCGGGTTAAAGAACTCGAGCTTCGCGAGAATTTCCGCCGTGACCTCTTCGGCGACCGCCAATCGCGAGAGCCTCACCAGCGGCGTTCCGCCAATCGTGTCGAGGATGCTGCCGCAAATCCTCTCTTCGCCGGTCGGAAGGCCGTCTGCCATCGGGCTCAAATCGCAAAGTCGAGCGCGGCTGGCGGGTAACCGCTCTCGATACCGGATTCGCGCGCGCGGCTACACAGGTCCTCGATACTGACGTCATCCAGCTTGGCAAGCGCCTCGTCCTGCAACTCCTGCCATATTGGCCGCAGCACCTCGCGCCCAAGATCGGAACCAGTACTACTTTCGACCGGATCAGTGGTGTCCTCCATCGCAGCGACGATACGTGTGATCTCACCAAGTGTGACGCGCCGGCGTTCGCGCGCGAGCCTGTATCCGCCGCGCGGACCCCGAACACCACTCAAGACACCTTCCCGGACGAGACGTTGCAATACCTGTTCGAGATAGCGGCGCGGTATATCTTGGCGCGCCGCTACGTCCTTACTCTGTACTGGGACATCCGCCGCGTTGTAGGCAATGTCGACAACAGCTTCGATCGCGAACATCAGTTTGCGGGAAAGGCGCAGCATTTCCGGTTACCCGCCCGCAGTGCCTGTCGAGCCAAAACCGCCCGCGCCCCGCTCGCTATCGTCGAGTGACTCAACGGCGTTCCAACTGACCTGTGAGACAGTTGCCACAACCATCTGTGCGATCCGCATACCACGTTCTATGACAAACGTCTCCTGACCGAGGTTCGCCATAATTACCCCGATCTCACCGCGGTAGTCGGCGTCGATGGTGCCGGGCGTATTCAGCAAAGTGAGACCATTCTTCAATGCGAGACCAGAGCGCGGCCGAATCTGCGCTTCGTAACCCCGCGGCAGCGATAGCGCGATGCCAGTCGGTAACAGCGTGCGTTCGCCAGGTGCAAGGGAGACGTCCTCGGAAACGGCCGCTAGAAGATCGAGACCCGCACTATCCGGTGTTGCGTAGTGCGGCAGCGGAAGGTCGGCGCCGTGCGGCAACCGAATGATATCAACAGCTACCGAGCTCATTCGGCAGCTCTGAGATGGGCGGCTATCCGATCCGACAGACGTGCGGCAACCTCCTGTTTCGAAAGACGGGGCCAATCCTCCACACCGTCCTCATGGACGAAATGAATGCGGTTCGAATTGCCCCCGAACGTGCCGGTCTCAGGCGAGACGTCATTGGCCAGAATCCAGTCGCATCCTTTGCGAGCGCGCTTCTCGACCGCATTTTCGATGACCTTCTCCGTTTCGGCCGCAAATCCAACGACAAGCCCGGGCCGCCGGTTCTGCGCCTGGGAGAGCGATTTCAAAATGTCGGGATTTTCCGTCAGCTCCAGAACAGGCGGACCACTGCCGCCCTTCTTCATTTTTTCCGTCGCCACCGTCGCAACGCTCCAGTCAGAGACAGCCGCCGCACATACCGCAACGTCCGCCGGCAGCGCGGCCTCGCATGCCGCTAGCATGTCCACCGCCGATTCGACATGTACTACCTGGACGCCGGTGGGGTCCGGCAGATCAACGGGGCCGGTAATCAGCGCGGTCTCCGCGCCAAGCCCGTTGAGCGCCGCTGCGATCGCATGTCCCTGCTTGCCGGAAGAATGATTCGAAAGATAGCGCACGGGATCCAGCGCCTCCCGCGTCGGACCGCTGGTCACAAGCGCACGACGGCCTGTGAGGGGCCGCGCGCCGGGTCCGCTGAAGTGAGCCTCAATCGCCTCAACAATCGTCATCGGTTCGGCCATGCGCCCGAGGCCGAATTCACCGCACGCCATATTCCCCGCGTCTGGCCCGATTCGAATCAATCCCCGGTCTTCCAGCGTCTTGATATTCGCCTGCGTTGCGGCGTGCTCCCACATCCTCACATTCATGGCGGGCGCGAACATCACCGGCTTGTCGGTCGCCAGCAGCACGGTAGTCGCCAGATCGATCGCAAACCCCGCGGCCATGTGCGCCATGATATTTGCCGTGGCCGGTGCGACCACCAGCAGATCGGCGCTCCGGGACAATTGGATATGGCCCATTTCGGACTCATCAGTAAGCGAGAAGATCTCGCCATAAACCTTATCCTCGCTCAGCGCGGAGAGCGAGAGCGGCGTGACGAATTGCGCGCCCCCTTCGGTCAACACGCACCGCACCGCGATGCTGCGTTCACGAAGGCGTCGTATCAGTTCATGGCTCTTATAGGCGGCGATCCCGCCCGAGACGATCAACAGGACACGCTTTTCAGCGGACATGGGGCATTACCCCTTTCAATATAAAATTTTTACACTCTAAAACTGTATTTAATCGTTGGGCACCCGATGGACAAGGCATGCCGGAAAATATCTCGCCGTCAAAAAAGGTTAGTCGAAAGGATCATTCCCAGACCCAGGCCGAACACGACCCAGATAAGCCAGCGCCACCCAGTACCCCGCGTCGTGCCCCGAAAGGCTTCGACCGTTTCGGTATGCAATCGGATGCCATCGGCAGAGATCATCTCAGTCAGCGTATCGAACTTCGCCAAATATTGCGGCACCCTTTCTACAAGTAGTGCTGCGTCCGCAGCGAGGTTATAAAACCGCGCTTCCGGGCCCCGGTTCTCCCTCATCCAATCGGCGATCAACGGTTCGGCCAACATCCACATATTGCTTTCCGGGTCGAGCTTACGGCCCACACCTTCCGCGACCAGCATGGTTTTTTGCAACAGGAGCAACTGCGGCTGCGTCTCCATCTCAAAGGTCCGGGTCACTTGAAATAACTGGCCCAACAACCTGGCAATGGAGATTTCGTTCTGCGGCTTGCCGAGGATCGGCTCTGCGATGGCCCGGCATGCCTGCGCGAACGCACCGAGGGATTTATCGTTCGGTACATATCCGGCGGCGAAGTGCACCTCTGCGACCCGCATGTAATCTCGCTCGAGATAGGCGATCAGCATATCCGCGAGAAAATAGCGCGTCTCCCGATCGAGGCGCCCCATAATGCCAAAGTCTACCGGACTGAGGACGCCGTCCAGGCACACGAACATGTTGCCGGGGTGCATGTCGGCGTGAAAGAAACCATCGCGAAATACCTGGTTAAAAAAGGCACGTGCCGACTGCTCAAGGACCGCGCGCGGCACAATTCCGGAGGCTTCCAACGCTTCAATTTCGTCGATTGGTATGCCTTCGATCCGCTCCAGCGTTAGGACCCGGCGCGAGGTGCGTTCCCAATCGACGGC
>CAXGSZ010000067.1:0-8686 GCA_964012455.1 uncultured Alphaproteobacteria bacterium | reverse complement strand
AATATTGCCATGCCGTCGCCGGCCTTCCATTTGGCGATCGCCTCCTCAAGGATTTTCCGGTTCTCTGCGGCGACCAAGTCATTGCCCTCCAGCGGCTGAAACTCACTTCATCCATATGGCGTCGGAGAAAACGAAAGGCGAATGAAATGCGTGCGGTTGGATTGATGACTCATGGCGGGCCGGAGGTTTTGGAGGTCGTCGACGTTCCCGAGGTTCATACGGGTCCGGGTCAAGTACGATTGAAGGTCTATGCCGCGGCGGTAAATCCGACCGATACGATGGCCCGCAACGGTTCTCGAGCGGCGGAACAGAAAGCAGATCCGCCGCCCTATATTCCTGGCATGGATGCGGCCGGTATCGTCGATGAGATTGGCGACGGGGTGACGACAGGTGTCGCCGTCGGTGACCGTGTGATGGCGATGGTCTGCCCTAAAGGAAGCCACGGCGCCTATCGCGAACAAATCGTTCTGGATCAGCGAGCTGTCGTGTCCGCACCGGCGGGCACCAGTCACGTCGAGGCCTGTACCCTGCCCATGAACGGATTGACAGCTAGGCAATCACTCGACCTGCTTGGCCTTTCCGTAGGGCAGGTCGTCGCCGTCACCGGGGCTGCGGGTGCTTACGGCGGTTACGTGATCCAGCTTGCCAAGGCGGACGGGTTGATGGTGATTGCGGATGCATCACCTGCCGATCGAGACCTCATCAAAAGATTTGGCGCCGATATTATCGTCAACCGTGGTGATGATGTGGCCGAGAGGTTCCGCGAGCATTACCCGAAAGGGGTCGACGGCGTTGCGGATGGCGCGGTACTTAACGAGAAGGTGATCGCCGCGGTGAAGGATGGAGGCGCCTTCACGTCGGTCCGGCGCTTCATTGGCGAACCACAACGCGACATTCGGTTCACGGCGACGTCGGTTCGTGACTATGATTGCGAGTACGAGAAGCTCGACTGTCTGCGTCAACAAGCTGAAACGGGTATCCTGACACTCCGCGTTGCCGAGGCGATGCCGGCCGCGAACGCAAGCGAAGCGCATCGCCGTCTCGAGGCCGGTGGGACAAGAGGACGTCTGGTACTGGAGTTTTAGGCCGCCGGCCGGTTCGCCTTCAAGAACATGTCGATGTGTCGGACCGCCAGGCGAATTTTCCCGTCATTTTCCTTCCAGGGATACAGGCTCACCTGGGAGTTCGATGCCAACAGCGCCGTTTCCATCGCAACGGCATAGGGGTGTGCAGGGATGTCGTCCGGCAGAATCAGCACCGGCGTTTCGCAGCCACGGACAAAATCCCGGGTGACCGTGAAGACGAAATCGGGATTCTCTCGATACATTTTGTTCAGGAAGGCGTCGATGGTCTCCATCGTGACGTCGTCCCGACGCTCACAGAGCGCGGGCGCCCAATCCCGGATGTTGTTCTGATAGAAGATGTCCGGCTGGTCCGAGCGGAAGCCGCTCGGGTGCACCATTACGGATGCCACCACGCGGTCCGGTGCGCGCTGCAGGAGTTTCCAACAGAAGGGTCCACCGATGCAAAACCCCATGACCATGAATTTCTCGATCCCGAGATGATCCATCAGGCCAAGTTGATCGTCTGCAAAGGCGTCCCATCCGCGCTCGACGTCAACGGGACCTTCAGACTGGCCGCCATTAGCATTCCGCAAGTCTATGGAAACGCAACGGAAAGAATCGCTGAATTCTTCCATCGGATTGAAAGCGTGATTTGCGAGGCCGGCGATAGTCGCATTGAGACCGCCGCCGGGGATGACCAGCAAGGGAAAGCCGGACCCGGCTTCTTCGTATCGCAGCCGCACAGGGCCGTTCTCGTAGATGGGCATGGGGTGTCTACTCCTTAGAGACGATCGCGTCGATTTCCGCCAGGTTGGACGGCGTCATTTTCCAGCCGGCGGCCGCAACATTCGAACCGGGCTGTTCCGGTTTCGAGGCACCGGCGATGATACCGGCAGTAACCGATTGGGCGGCGAGCCAGGACATAGCCAGCGTCAACAGGTCGTGGCCGTGATCTTTTGCATAGGTTTCGAGTTGTTCGAGGACGTCGAAATCCGCTTCGGTAAGATCGGATTCATTGGCGAGGCGGCTGCCTTCCGGTGCCGAACTGTCACGGCGGTATTTGCCTGTAAGGAGGCCTTTGGCGATCGGATAGTAGGGCAAAATGGTGATCCCTTCCGTCTCGCAGGCGGGCACCAGGTCGGTTTCGATGTCTCGCAACAGCACATTCCAAGCGTTCTGTGCGGTGGCGAATCCCTTGAGCCCGCAACGCTTGGCTTCGTTCGCTGCCTCCTGCATCTGAGCACCGCTATAAAAAGAGCAACCGTAGTATCGGATTTTGCCTTCCGCCACGAGGTCCTCCAAAGCGCCCATCGTCTCGGCAACCGGTGTCGCCGCATCCGGCCGGTGGAGCTGGTAGAGATCGATTCGGTCGGTTTGCAGTTTCTTCAGACTCTCCTCCAGTGCGGCGCGAATGTTCTCGGCCGAGCCGGGTGGCTTGCCCGCAACATGCGAATTCGCGAATCCAAACTTGGATGCGATGAGCACTCGGTTGCGCTTGCCCTTCAGGCCTGTGCCCATAAATGCTTCAGATTGACCGTCGCCATATGTCTCAGCTGTATCCAGAAAGTCGATTCCAGCGTCAATGGCAGCATCGAGAACCGCGCGCGTCTCCGCCTCTCCGATGCGTCGACCGAAGGCGTTGCAACCGAGGCCGACCAGGGAGACCTCGAGACCTCCTAGTCCACCGATCAGGCGTCTTTCCAAAGGTCTATGCCGCCTCAGCGCGGAAAGCGCGCTCGGCTTCTTCACGCTCGGCGGCGGCGATGGTCTTCTCCAGTGCGGTGACCAATGCCTTCGCTGACTCAAGCGTCATCTCGACTGCCGCTCTGACACCTGGGCCACGATCGTGGTTCACGAAATCGATGGTGATGGCTTCATCCAGCAGTGCCCGGTGCGGATGGTCGTAGGAGACCACGGCGTGGCTCATGGCGAACCAGCCCTCACCGCCCTTGCCGGCCCCTTCAGCTTCGACGATTTCGACAATTGGTGAACACATAGTCCTAGCTCCTCAGGTGCTTGTTGAAGAACGCCCAGACCTTTTCCCAGCCATCGAGCGCCTGCTCAATCCGGTACATCGGCCGGTCGTAGTAGAAGAAACCGTGGCCGGCACCGTCATATCGGTGGAACTCATAGTCCTTGCCGTGCTTCTTGAGTTCTACTTCGTGCTCGTCGACTTCGGGTGGACTTGGCGAGCGGTCTTCGTTGCCGAAGATACCTAGTAACGGGCAGGAAAGGTCCTTGGTGAATTCGATCGGCGGGACCGGCTGTTTCTCCGGCCGATCGTCTTCCGCCTGCACGACCCGGCCACCCCAGAGATCGACACAGGCATCAATGCTGCCTGTGTGACAAGCGTAGAGGAAAGCCTGCCGACCGCCGGAGCAACTGCCGATCACACCGACCTTGCTAGAGAAATATGGCTGCATCTTAAGCCACTGCACCGCACCTTCGGTATCACCGATCATCTGGGCGTCGGAAACACCACCCTCGGCGCGAGCCTTTGCAGCGACGTCCGCGGCGTCGCCCTCTCCGACACGCTGGTAGAGGTTGTGGCTGATCGCCGCGTAACCGTGGTGGGCGAAACGGCGGGTTGCTTCGCGATACCATTCGTCCCAGCCGGGCAGATGGTGGATTAACACCACACCTGGAAACGGGCCGGGTCCCGTCGGTCGGGCTAGGTAGGCCTCTATCTTGTCCCCGTTGTGTCCGCTGACCGAGACCATCTCCGCGATCATACCTTCATATGCCATAGTTCTTTCCTCCCTCGGGATTGAAGTGCTTGTCCTCGTTATTCATGAATTTCGCCTGTCCTGTGATGAGGGCAAGCCTAGGTCGATAGTTGTGCGACCCGGGAGGTGGAGCTTGGACGACAAAACCATCGGAATCTACGACAACGCCGCGGCCGGTTTTGCAGCGGAGTGGGAAGACGAACAGGACCCGCCGGATGACCTGTGGGCAGCGGTCGACGCCTATTTTCGACCGGGCGCCACCGCCGATATTGGCTGTGGAAGCGGCCGGGATAGCGCCTGGCTAAACGCGCAAGGATTCGATGTGGTCGGTATCGATGCGTCCCGGGGCCTGATAGAGGAAGCAAGTCGTCGTCACCCTGATGTGAAGTTCGAGTGCGATACCTTGCCGGGGTTAGAGAGTCTCGACAGCGGCGCTTATGCGAACGTGCTGTGCGAGACTGTAATCATGCATATGCCGGAGGTGGAGGCACTGGCATCGGTGCGCCGTTTGGCGGCGCTCTTGGCACCGGGCGGCGCACTGTATCTAAGCTGGCGGGTAACCGAATGTATCGACCGCCGAGACGATCAGGGCCGGCTCTATGCCAGTTTTGAGGCCGATGCCGTGAAAAGCGAGCTCGCCGGTCATGCGATCGAACTGGATGAGCGCATTGTCAGCGCATCATCACGTAAGATCGTTCACCGTCTGGTGGCGCGGCGCGAAGACTGATGTCGATCCTAGAGTTCCGCAAGCCGCGGCAGGACCTCTTTGCTGAACAGGGTCAGGTTGTCGACCGTGTCCTCGTGACTGATGTGCCCACCTTGCCCCATCATCAAAAGATGGCCGATCCCGCCGACATGGTCATAGAACTCCTTGATCTGAGCGTAGACGGTGTCGGGCGTGCCGGCGAAAGCAATTCCAGCATCGATATATTCGTCGACGCTGCCGGTCTGCATAACGGTCTGACTGCCGTCTCTTAGGGTTACCATCCGGGTGCTCGGGTTCCGCATCTCTCGGCCCAGTACCTCGGGCGGTACATATCCTGGCGGAAAGAAGAAATGATGTGCGGCGCGCGGCGTCGTCCGGCTGTAGTCGAGAATTTGGTCCGCCCGGCGACGACCCTCCTCCTCGGTTTTACCGATGCCAACAATCGCGAGATAGGCGAACCGGTCGGGGCTTGGCTCGTGTCCCGCGGCTTTCGCTGACTTTCGGTAGGTATCGAAAATTGTCGGTGTGGCCGCGTAGCCTGTGTTCAGAGATGCGATTACGTATCCCTTTTCGCCAACGAGCTTCGCGGAGCCCGGACTGGAGACCGTCATCCAAACGGGGGGATGCGGTTCCTGGTAGGGTCGCGGCCAGACATTGACCTGACGATACTGGAAGTGGTCGCCTTCCCAGTTGAACGGGCCATCATGGGTCGTCATCGCCTTGAGGATAAGGTCGTGCGCTTCCCAGAATCGCTCCTGCAGGGTCGCCGGGTTGCTGTTCGCCGGCGTTACCTCGAAGGGTGAGGCCTTCACAAAGCCCATCTCAAGACGGCCTCGGGAGATCACGTCGATCATCGAGTATTCTTCTGCAACCCGGACCGCGTCCATCCGGTTGGCAATCGGCATGCCGAGGCAGAGCAGTCTGATCTTCTTGGTCTCGCGCGCTAGGATCGCCATTGGGATCGTACAAACCGAGGTTGTACAGGTCGCTGTCGTGTGGTGCTCGTTCACCATGATGTTGATGCCGAGCTCGTCGCATAATGCCCATTCGTCAAGGTAGCGATGATAGAGGTCGGCGCCGATTTTCGGATCGTAAACTCGGCTTGGAATGACGTTGCGGAGCGAGTTCCCAAGCTCTTCCCAGCCGGGGTGATAGGCCATTTCGCTGAATTGCCAAACTTGCATCGCTCGGGTCTCCCTATTGCACTGCGCAGGGACCGTTCGCAAGCAAACTCACGGTCTCCGCTGCCTTCTCGATTTGCGGGTAGTGTCCGGCATCGGACACGACATCCAGCTTCGCGCCCGGAATCCGTTCCGCCAGCCGCTCCCCGTAGTCTGGTCCCACGAAGCCATCCGCTTCTCCCCACAGGATGTGGGTCGGAACCTTGATCCGATGCAGCCAGCGGGCAAGGGACGGATTGTGGAGATACGGCTTCCAGCCGTAATAAGCGAGGTACTGTTTCCCGCGGCCGGCTTCCGTCATTTCGTCGTCACTAAATTCACTGTAGTCGGGTGCGTTTCCGGCGAAGAGAATTTCCAGGTTCTCGTGTTCTGGAGCTGCGAAGATATCCTCGAAGTCACGTTCTTCCCGGTTGCCGAGTTTGGCGCCGACAGGTGCGATCAGTCCGAGCGCGCTCAGGCGGTCGGCCGCACGGACGGCCATTTCCATCGCAATCCAGCCGCCGAAAGACGCACCGAGCAGTATAGAACGGTCAAGGTTCAGAGCACCCAGAAGGTCAAGGTAAAGATAAGCCAGATCCTCGATCCGGCGGAAGTCATCTGGCGGCGTTCGTCCGTCGAAACCTGGATGCCGCGGCGCGTAAACCTTCCAATGTTCCGAGAGGCCGATGAGAAACGGAGTGTGAAGCGGACCGAATGATTCTGCGGGCAAGTAAAGCAGTGGTGGCCCGTCTCCTGTGATGTCGACATCGAGCGTGATGCCTGCAACTTTGATCTCTTCCATTCGGTCCCGATCCTTCGATTTGATTCGTTACCAGAAGGGAGATAGGGGCAACCAGGCTGAGGGCGAGAACCTCACCCCCGGTAATCCGGCTCCTCCTTGTCGAGGATGCGTTTGATCTCGCTCAGGTGGCGTATAGATTGGTCGTCCCGGTCCGCCTGCATCTGTTCAAACGTGCGGGCGCAGACATCCTGCGGAATGCGTTGCAGCTCCTGGCCTGTCGAGAGCGCGATGACCTGAGCCTGCGCAGCTCGCTCCAGATAATAGAGGTCATTGAACGCATGGGCGACCGTTGGGCCGATCGTGATCACGCCGTGATTGGCGAGGATCGCGACGCGCTTGTTGGCGAGCGCTGACGCCAGCCGGTCGCCTTCTGCGACGTCGGTGGCAAGACCGTTATATGCGTCATCATAGGCAATCTGGTTGTGGAACTTCAGTGCTGGTTGCACGACCGGTTCGAGCCGTGCCCCGGCAACCGCGCTCAGGGCCGTCGCATAGGGCATGTGGGTATGAAGGATGGCGCGGGCGTGTGGGCAATTGACGTGGATGCGCCAATGGATAAAGAAAGCGGTTGCTTCGGGTGGCTCGTCGCCGTCGACCAAATTCCCGTCCGCATCGACTTCCACGAGGTCGGAAGCTCGAATGTCACCCCAATGTCGTCGGTGCGGGTTGATCAGGAACCTGTCCGTCGTTCCAGGTACTAGCACACTGAAATGATTGTCGACCCCTTCACTGAAGCCAAGCCGGTCCGACCAGCGCAGTACCGCGGCAAGATCGATCCGCGCCGCCTGTCTTTCGTCCATTGGATTTTCCTTAGCGTCCGAATTGAGCCTGTCTCATGCAATGTGGCCTAGAACCAAAGGGTCGCAAGCTATAACTATCAGCCCATGTTTGATACGCCTTCCACTTCCTACCCGCTCATTGCCGTCGACTGGGGTACGACCAACAGACGGGCCTATTTGATCGACGCATCAGCGGCCATTATCGATCTCCGGGAAGACACCCTCGGCATCCTGAGCGCGCCGTTGAAGGGATTCGTTAATGCTCTTGGTGGATTGATCGGCGGCTGGCGCGACGTGGCCACCGCCGGCCCGCCGATTTTAATGTCGGGGATGGTTGGCAGTCGCCAAGGCTGGATAGAGTCCACCTACTTGAAATGTCCTGTCGATACGAGCCTTCTGAAGGCGAATCTCGTCGCGGTACCGGACGTTGAAGGCGCCTGCATCATGCCAGGTGTATGCTTACCGTCGGTTGGTGCACGGAGTGATGTCGTGCGTGGCGAGTAAAATCAGGTTTTCGGGGCGCTGGCGGAGAGTGGTCAAAACGACGCAACGCTGTGTCTTCCAGGCACCCACAACAAATGGTTAAGGGTTAAAGGCGGTCGCCTGACAGATTTTGTGACCGCGATGACCGGCGAGGTGTACCGCGTGATGTGCGATCACTCGATCCTGGGGACACTCATTCAGGAAGAAGCGCCTCACGACGTCGCGGCCTTCTCGCGGGCCGTCAACGCATCCGGCAATCCTCGGGGACTGTTGAGCCATTTCTTCGAGTTACGGGCCGACGGCTTGTTCGGGAAAACACCGGAGGACGCAAAGGCGTCTTATCTCTCGGGGTTACTGGTCGGTCATGAAATACGCGATCTATCTCCAGATTTCACGGAACCGGGCGGTTCGGTACTGCTGGTTGGTTCAGATCTTCTATTGGGAATCTACGGTCAGGCATTAGATCAGTTGGGCATTGCCTATGAACGTATCGACGGCGCCGTTGCCACGGTGCGCGGTCTGACGATGGTGTGGGAAGCGGCGATCGCCGGGCGATGAATCCATTGTCGCGCTTTTAAGAACAAGCCTTTCTGGCGGTCAGGACTCCTCGCGTGCCACGGCGCGCCATCCAATATCGCTGCGGCAGAAGCCTCCCGGCCATTCGATCTGTTCGACGGCAGCATAGGCACGGGATTGCGCTTCCTTCACGCTCGCCCCGCGCGCGGTCACGTTGAGGACGCGTCCACCCGTCGCAAGCAGCTTGCCCGTCGGGTCGAGGCTGGTGCCCGCATGAAATACCATGACGGTTTCGTCGGATGCCATTGCCGCATCGATGCCTTTGATTTCCGACCCTTTCTCGTAATCACCGGGATATCCCTGCGATGCCATCACGACCGTCAATGCAACATCGTTGTACCAGCGCAGGTCGAAGGTATCGAGCACGCCATCCGCGGATGCAATGAGGGC
>CAXGSZ010000066.1:0-8703 GCA_964012455.1 uncultured Alphaproteobacteria bacterium | reverse complement strand
ACTTGAAGGTATCGCGCGCCGGCGTGGTTTCGCGATAGGTATAGGACATCCATACAATGCAACAACATACGCCCTGTCGGCATGGTTGCCGACATTAGCCGAAAAAGGCCTCGAACTGGTACCGCTAAGTCGCCTTCGTCGCCGGTGAGTCGTAACGATGCCCGCCAAATTATTGTTTGTTATCGGTGAACAATTGCTCCACGAGGGTGTTATTTACCGACGCGCCATGCTGATCCCGAAGCGCTTGATTGTATTGATACAGTAAGTCGCTCGAAATCGTCGCCCGCAAATTTTGGGCTAGGCCGCGATACCCGTCGACGTCTTTCAACGACTGAGCCGGTTGAATCTCCTGCAATTTAGCGACGACGTAGCCATTTCCGGATCGACCGACCGCAACTTTCCCGGCGGTCTTGAATTCGAACAAATCAGACACGACCGAATAAGGCAGGCGGGTTTGAGCCACGCCCGTAGCTCTCGTGAATGGTTCGGTAACAGCGGCCTCTTTACTCGGCGCCTCCGCTATATCCTTCAGCTCACGGCCCGATTCAAGTGCTGAGGCAACATTCCTGGCACGCGCTTCCGAAATTTCAGCCCGCTTTTGCCTTTTCCATGCCTGCGCAACTTGCTTTTTCACATCTTCCAAAGGCTGCAGGGCCGACGGCGTTACAGACTTGACGCGTAGAATGAAGAAGCCGCCATCCTCGGATTCGGTTAGCACACCAGACTCATCAATTACACTGGTAAACACCGTCTGAACGAACGGATTGGTCGGCAAGCCCTCAATCGGCTCTCCTTTCGCGTCGTGGCCGCGCGCGTCTATGGCCGGGACCGACTTCAATTCAAGACCTAACTTGGCGGCTGCGCTCTCAAAATTCGCGCCCGCGCCGATCGCGTCTTCCAAATTGTTGGCTGCTTTGTAGACGTCATCGACGGCTTTCTCCCGTGCGAGCTCGATATTAAGGTGCTCGCGTGCGTCATCAAGCGTCGCCTTACGTCCGGCGTTGATCTTTTTGACCTTGAAAATATGCCACCCAAAGGGGCCCTTGATAGGTTTGGATGCCTGATCTGCGGTCAGCTCGAACACCGCGACGGACAAGTCATCGGGCAAGTCTTGCTTGGAGACTTCACCGAGATCAATGCTGTTAGCTGTCTGACCGGCGACTTCACTAGCAACGATCGCAAACGCTTCACCCGCGGCAAGGCGTTCATATGCGGCCTTTGCTTGCGCCTCTTCAGAGACCACCATTTGCAGGGTCTTGCGCGTTTCGGGAATACCGAACTCCTCCGCGCGGTCTTCGAAGGCCGCGACAAGATCATCTTGCGATACGACAATCCTCTTTGCAAAATCGTCCGGAGAAAGTTGGATGTAATCAACTGCTCGTCGTTCAGGTGCCGTGAATTGCGGCTCGTTCGATTTGTGAAATTCGGCCAAGTCCGTTGGCGTGGGTTCTGGAACTGATGCGAATGCATCGATTGGAACCTCGGTTACCGCCGCGATACGACGTTCTTCGCGGTATCCATAGATCAAATCCGCAATGGATTTTGGCACCTGTATGGTGGCCGAGATACTGTTAATCGCCTGATCGCGGGCGATATCCTGGCGCAGCTCTGCTACATACATTTCCTCAGTCAAACCGTTTGAGCGTATAATTTGCTCGAACAAGATACGGTCGAAACTGCCCAGGTTACCACGGAATACCGGATTAGAGCGTATTTCCTCGACGATTGTCTTGTCACTCGCCGTCAGCCCACGCTCAATCGCCTCCGCGTCAAAAATCGCGCGGCTCACCATATTCTGAATGACCCGGTCGAGCAGGCCCATTTGACGCGCCTGTTCAGCATCGACGTTCATGGACCGCAGGCGATTGAGTTCACGCTGATACTCATTGCCGACCTGTTGCGCCCCGATCTTAACGGGCCCGACTTCGGCTACTGTGTTGCCGAAGAAGCCGCCGGAGAAAATATCTCCCATGCCCCAGATGGCAAAACTGAGCATGATAAATCCCAGCAGTATTTTCGTAAAAATTGAGGCGACGGAGTTGCGGAGGATTCGGAGCATGCACCTATGGCCATTTTTGTCGCGGTTCAGGTCCGGAAACCCGGGGAAATGTGCGTATGATAGTCGCGGGTCGTTATCCCTGCAATACGATCAAGCGCGTGTTCAAGCAAGTCGCACGTGCTAATTAGTGTGTTAATGAGTGATGCTAATCGCGACGCTATTGTGAGAGGACGAGTGTGATGACGCGGATGCTGATCGCCGGGAATTGGAAGATGAACGGCGACATTTCGATGGCGCGAAACCTAGCCACCACAATTGCGCGCGAGGGGGATTTCTCTAATTGCGAATATCTGCTCTGCCCGCCCTTTACAGCCATTCAAACCGTCGCGACTGCGATTGGGAACAGTGGAGTGGCGTTGGGCGGCCAAGATTGTCATGCTACTGAATCAGGGGCGCATACAGGCGACATTTCCGTCGGTATGCTCTCTGATCTTGGTTGTAGGTATGTAATTGTCGGCCATTCCGAACGGCGCTCGAATCATGATGAGTCCGATGCAGATGTAAAGGCGAAGGCAGAAGCCGCCATCAGAGCTGGGATGACTGCTATCGTCTGTGTGGGCGAGAGCGAGGCAGCACGCGAATTAGGTGACGCGCTCGCGGTTGTCGGTAGTCAGGTTGCGTCGAGCTTGCCAGATGCAGCAAGAGCGACCAACATGGTTATCGCTTACGAACCGGTATGGGCTATCGGGACCGGCAAAGTCCCAACGGTCGAGCAAATTGCTGAAATGCATATACATATTCAATCGTTATTGACTCAGGAGTTCGGCAACGATTCGGCAAAAACCGTCCGAATTCTGTATGGCGGTTCGGTAAATGCAAGGAATGCGCATGAAATTCTACGCACGGACGGTGTAGGAGGCGCCCTGGTTGGTGGGGCCAGTCTCAAGGCGGAGAGTTTTCTTGCGATTGGCCGAAGTTGCCCCTAGCCATCTTTTGCAAGACCAATTAAAAACTCTGCCATTCGATCTATGCGGTTCATCCGTACGAAAGCGTATTGACTTGAGCACTATCCTGCTTGTTATTCATTTGCTCATCGCCATTGCTTTGGTGATTGTCGTCCTGTTGCAACGGAGCGAGGGCGGTGGCCTTGGAATTGGCGGCGGCGGTAGCGGCTCCGGCCTTGTCAGTGTTCGTGGTACGGCGAATCTATTGACCCGTGCTACTTCAGTGCTCGCAGCATGTTTCATGCTGACCAGCATCACGCTGGCAATCCTAGCGAGTCATACAGGCGAACAAGAATCAGTATTGGATAAGGCGTCGAAGCAAACCGAATCACCGGCAGCTCCAAAGATAGGTCAGCCGGTCGTACCTCTGTCTAAGTAATAGAAGTGTAGGAACGTTACGACACGATGGACCGGCAAACCGCGATAATAAACGACAGCCCGGCATCTCGAGGGCTGACATGACGCGGTACGTATTCATCACCGGTGGTGTCGTTTCTTCACTGGGAAAAGGCCTTTCCTCGGCAGCCTTAGGCGCTTTGTTGCAGGCGCGTGGCTTTAAGGTTCGCCTGCGTAAGCTCGACCCGTATCTTAACGTCGATCCGGGAACAATGAGCCCATATCAGCATGGCGAGGTCTTCGTGACCGACGATGGTGCGGAAACGGACCTCGATCTGGGGCACTATGAGCGCTTTACAGGCGTTTCATCGCGTAAGAGCGACAATGTAACGACCGGACGCATTTATTCCACAGTCATCACACGTGAGCGCCGCGGCGATTACCTCGGTGGTACTGTACAAGTCATTCCCCACGTGACGGATGCAATCAAAGAATTCATCCTGAGCGATGTCACGGATGAGGATTTCGTCCTGTGCGAGATTGGCGGCACGGTCGGCGATATCGAAGGTCTGCCGTTTCTTGAGGCGATTCGCCAACTTCGGAACGAGTTGGGACGCGAAAGCACAATGTTTGTTCATGTCACTCTAGTACCTTTTTTGGGGGCGGCGGGCGAATTGAAGACGAAACCGACCCAACACTCGGTCAAGGAGCTTCTGAGCGTTGGTATTCAGCCGGACATGCTTCTTTGCCGATGTGAAAGGGAAATCGCGGCAGATGCGCGGCGAAAGCTGGCCCTGTTCTGCAATGTTCAGGAATCCTGCGTTATCCCGGCCGAAGACGTCGATACGATCTATCAAGTGCCCATTACCTATCACGAACAAGGCTTCGATAGACAGGTGCTCGGGCATTTTGGAATGACCGAAGAGCGCGAACGAGAAGTAGACCTCTCCCGTTGGAGCGATATCGCAAAGTCGATCCTGAACCCCGAGGGTGAGGTCAATATCGCGATTGTCGGCAAATATACGAACCTGATTGACGCCTATAAGTCTCTAAGTGAAGCGCTCACGCACGGCGGCATCGCCAATAACGTCCGGGTCAATGTGCGTTGGATCGAAGCTGAAATCTTCGAACAAGAAGATCACATCCATGAGCTGGAGAATTGCCATGGCATTCTGGTGCCAGGCGGCTTTGGGGAGCGTGGCGCTGAAGGCAAGATACAGGCGGCACAGTTCGCACGACGTCGAAAGGTTCCATATTTCGGAATCTGTTTCGGTATGCAGATGGCTGTCATTGAAGCGGCGCGCAATCTCGCGGGCATCCCCGAGGCCAACAGCACAGAATTTGGCAAGTGTAAGGAGCCCGTGGTCGGCCTGCTCACAGAATGGATGCGTGGCAATACGGTCGAGCAGCGTGATGAGGACGATGAAAAGGGCGGTACGATGCGTCTTGGAACTTATCCCTGCCGCGTTGAACCCGGGAGCCAAATAGCCGATATTTACGGCGGTTTGCGTGAAATCAATGAGCGTCATCGCCATCGTTTTGAGGTGAATGTGAATTACCGTCAGCGCCTTGAAGAGGCCGGCATGTGGTTTTCTGGCATGTCGCCTGACAAACGCCTCCCAGAAATCGTCGAATTACGGGATCATCCCTGGTATATCGGGGTCCAATTCCATCCGGAGCTAAAAACGAGACCGTTCGCACCTCATCCGCTCTTTACCAGTTTTGTTCGCGCCGCCGTCGACCAGGCGCGCCTCGTCTAGACGGAGAAATCCGCATGCAAAAGCAGAAACGCGTCGAGATCGGTTCCGTCTCCGTCGCAAACGATCTGCCGTTGACCCTTATTGCCGGGCCGTGTGCCTTGGAAAGCCGCGCTCATGCTCTGGAAATGAGCCAGGCACTTTGTGAAATGACAGAGCGGCTGGGGATCGGCTTCGTTTACAAGACATCGTTCGACAAGGCCAACCGGACATCAAACAGCAGCCCGCGAGGCCTCGGTATAACGGAATCCTTGCCGATTTTTTCAGAAATCCGCGATGTTAGGGGATGTCCGGTACTGACGGACGTTCATGAACCGGAACAATGCACACACGCCGCCGAAGCGGTTGACGTACTTCAGATCCCAGCGTTCCTGTGTCGTCAGACAGACCTTCTCCTTGCAGCTGCGCGGACGGGGAAAGCCGTTAACGTGAAAAAGGGGCAATTCCTGGCGCCTTGGGATATGGCGCAAGTAATCGCCAAAGTTGCGGACGCCGGCAACGAGAACATCCTACTGACGGAGAGAGGCACCAGTTTTGGGTACAATACGCTGGTCAGCGACATGCGGTCGCTGCCAATCATGTCGCGTAATGGGTATCCAATTGTCTTTGACGCGACGCATTCAGTGCAACAGCCAGGTGGCCAAGGTAATACATCCGGCGGACAACGCGAATTCGTGCCGGCATTGGCACGGGCGGCGGTCGCCGTAGGCGTCGCGGCGGTCTTTATAGAGACCCACCAGGATCCGGACTCCGCACCGTCCGATGGACCAAACATGGTGCGTCTTGACGCTCTTGAAGATCTGCTTTCACAGTTGATCGCATTCGATCAATTGGCGAAGAGACACCCCTTAACTATCTAATTTTTCTGCATCCCGGAGCCTTTCAAATGACCGCAATCATCGATCTGCAGGGACGAGAAATTCTTGATAGCCGCGGCAACCCGACGGTCGAGGTGGATGTCGTGCTTGAGGACGGGGCATTCGGCCGGGCGGCGGTGCCTTCCGGTGCGTCTACCGGAGCTCACGAAATGTTGGAGCTTCGAGACGGTGGCGACCGCTTTGGCGGCAAGGGTGTATTGGATGCCGTGGATGCTGTAAATGGCGAAATATTCGATGCCTTGTCCGGATCCGAAGCTGAAGATCAGCGAAATATCGACGCCATCCTGCTTGAATTGGATGGTACCGAGAACAAAGCCCGCCTTGGCGCGAATGCTATTCTCGGCGCGTCGCTCGCTGTTGCGCATGCCGCGGCCGCGTCGCACAAACTCCCTCTCTACGCGTATATTGGCGGAATGTGGGCAAATCTGCTGCCCGTTCCCATGATGAATATTATTAACGGTGGTGCGCATGCTGATAACGCAGTCGATATACAAGAATTCATGATAATGCCGGTCGGTGCGGAGAGTTTTTCAGATGGAGTCCGGATAGGGGTCGAAGTCTTTCAAGCGTTGAAGGCAACCTTGTCCGACGCCGGCCACAGCACAAATGTGGGTGATGAGGGAGGATTTGCCCCGGCCCTGAATTCTACCAACGAGGCATTGGATTTTATCGCGAAAGCCGTCGAGCGGGCCGGTTACATGCTTGGCGACGATATCTGTCTCGCGCTGGACTGCGCGGCGACTGAGTTCTTTGTCAACGGAGTGTACAAACTAGAAGGTGAGGGGGCGATCCTCGATGCGGAAGGGATGACGGATTATTTGGCAAATCTTGTGGGCAAATATCCGATTTTATCCATCGAGGATGGTATGTCCGAGGACGATTGGGACGGTTGGTGTATTTTAACGGAAAAGATCGGCGACCGGGTCCAACTCGTAGGTGACGACCTTTTCGTCACGAATCCAGAGCGGCTGGCCGATGGGATTGAACGCGGTGCCGCAAATGCAATTCTGGTCAAGGTCAACCAGATAGGCACCTTGAGCGAGACCCTTGACGCCGTCGAGCTCGCTCATCGATCCGGCTATGCCTCCGTTATGTCTCATCGTTCAGGTGAAACCGAGGACACCACTATCGCCGACATTGCCGTCGCAACGAATTGCGGCCAGATCAAGACCGGCTCGCTTTCGCGGACAGACCGATTGGCAAAATACAATCAACTGCTACGTATTGAGGAACGATTGGGAGCGGCGGCTAGATATGCCGGTCGGAGAGCGATCAAACAGGCTTAGAGAATATTGCAATACGATTAAATCAAGATCTAAACAATATTCGATAATCCCCAATGTAGAAAATTTACGTTTCAATTATTCACTAATACTTAACAAATATTGAATTTATATTGACGTTTTATTTCATTTGCCGCATTATTTGGTCATGTTTATTCCTAATAAATGCTCCGACTTGGCTCGATTGGTGGCAGTGCCAGTATTTGGCGCGTTGGTCGTGGGCTATTTTACGTATCATTCGCTCAAGGGTGATCATGGTTTGACGGCTTATCTCAAGCTTGCCGGCGAAATCATCAAAGCTGAACAGGTATTGCAAGAACGCCGCGCAGAACGCCTCCTAATCGAGCGACGTACGGTGCTTTTGCGTCCCGATAATCTTGATCTCGACACCTTGGATGAAAGAGCTCGGGCCGTATTGAATTTGGTTGAGAGGGATGAACGAGTCATTCTTGATTGAATGGATAGCGGCATGATCCTTTGAGGCACAGGTAGCCCTTCATTTCGAACATTTTATGATTAGACTGAAAATGAAGTTTCAAGCGGACTAGCACTAAAATTTCAATCTTCTGGACTGTTAATACTTGCGTATTTCTATTCTCGTTCCGACCTACAATGAACAGGATACAATTGTCACTGTTCTGCAACGCGTGACTGCCGTCGAAATGCCAGAAGTGGAATTTGAGGTGATAGTCATCGACGACGGCTCTTCGGATGACACCGTAGGAATCCTTGAGAAGTACCCGCAGCTATATTCGGAATTGGTGAGACGGGATAGAAATGGCGGAAAAGGCGCTGCCGTGCGCGACGGCCTCAATAGAGCGACAGGTGACTATATTCTCTTTCAAGACGCCGATCTTGAGTATGACCCCAGTGAATATCCAACACTTGTACGACCGGTTTTGGAACAGAACGCCGATGCTGTCATCGGAAGCAGAAATCTCGCGCCAACCTATGTCCGTGTGCACTATTTCTGGCATTTACTCGGCAACCGTCTCATTACCTTGATCTTCAACTTGCTATACAATCTCACGTTCACCGATATCTATTCATGCTATTTACTCTATCGACGTGACCTGATTGCCCCTGGCGAACTGAAGGATGATGGTTGGGCCCAGCATGCGGAAATTCTCTGTACTATCGCACGGCGCGGTAACGTGTTTTATGAGGTTCCGGTGAACTATGCCGGACGGACGTATGCAGAAGGTAAGAAAATCCGCACCTGGCATGGAATTTCTGTAATTTTGATGATTATCAAGAAACGGTTTGGACCCATAGCAGGCCGCCGCGGTAAGTCATTTCAACGGGAAAAAACTGATGAGTGATTGGAAAAATATTCACCTGGATGACCCTTCGATGTGGCCGAAAGACATTATCGTAAAGATGGAGGACAGCCACAAAGATGCGCGTGGTTCAATACAACCGCTCTATGACTTGCCTACCAAGAGC
>CAXGSZ010000065.1:0-8726 GCA_964012455.1 uncultured Alphaproteobacteria bacterium | reverse complement strand
CGGCGCAGCTGTGCGTTCCCGATTATACGGCTGCGCTGCGTAAAGACTTGAAAGGTATGCGCATCGGAATTGTTCGTCACTTCTATGAGCATGATTCCCCAGCAGACACGGTAACCGTGGCGGCAATGGAAGATGCTGTCAAGGTTCTGCAGGATCTCGGTGCGACCCTCGTCGATATAACCTTGCCGCCGCTGGCGGACTACCAGGCAGCGACACGCATCATCATCGTCAGCGAGGCATTCGCCATTCACCGCGAGAACCTGCTTTCGAACCCTGAGCTCTATGGCGCGGTGACCCGTTACCGTATCATGCCCGGAGCGCTGGTGGCGGCCCCGGATTATTCGAACGCACTTCGATTCCAGCGGATGCTTGCAGAGAAGACTTTGCATGCGATGGGATCGGTTGATGCGCTGCTCACCGCCACTACCTACGGACCGGCCCCGGTGCAGTCGCAGATGCGTGCGGAAGCTAATTTTTCGAAGCCACCGCTCACGAACCCGTTCAACGCGGCGCAGCTACCGGCTTTGAGTGTATGTAACGGCTTTGCTCTGGAAGGACTACCGCTAGCAATGCAAATTGTTGGACGACCATTCGATGAAGCGACCGTGCTGCACATAGGCCACGCGTATGAGCGGGCAACGAATTGGCGTGACCGGCGTCCGGCCTTCAAGCATCCTGAGAACTATTTAGAACCAGTCACACCCGGCGCAGTGTTAAAAACAGTCGATTCCAGAGCGCTCGAGCACTACAGGGTGCGTATTGAGTCTCAGGGCATCCAACTCGACGAGCCGCAACTCGCTGATCTGACAGAGGCAATGCCTCATCTCGAAGCGATGATTGCCCGCATTCCGAAAGACCTGGGTTTTGAAGCCGTACCGAGCTCGATCTTCGCCTGGTAGGCTCCGCCGCCGCGTCCATAAATGGCATGGATTGCGTACTCTGGGGTCGGAATTAAAGGAGGGGCCATCTTATGAACGAAATCCGTGTGGGCGTAATAGGGCTTGGTAGTATCGGCTTACGCATGCTTGCAGCATTTGAAGAGCACCCAGATTTCGTCGGGATACTCGCATGGGATCCCAGCTCCGGTGCTGTCGAGGCGGCGCGCGCTGCCTTTCCGGATTTGAGAATTGCCGTTAGCGCGAGCGAAGTTACGGGGACACGAGGCTTGGATCTCATCTACGTGGCGTGCCCGCCCGATCACCATGCGACTTACGCACTGGCGGCACGATCCGCAGACAAAGCGGTTCTATGCGAGAAGCCGCTTGGGATTGACATATCTCATAGCGAGGCCTTGGTAAGCGCTATGGCGACGGGACCAGCGCACGGCGTCAACTTTCTGTTGGCAGCTTCGCGATCCGCCAGCACGTTGTATGATCTCGTAGCAAACGGAGAACTCGGCTGCATACACCACGTAGAAGTCAGAATGCACCTACGAACATGGAGTGAAAACCGGTACCTAATTGCCCCGTGGCTGGCGAATTCGAGAGCAGGAGGGTTCTTACGCGAAGTGGGCTCGCACTATATTTATTTCGCAAGGCATATGTTGGGTGATCTGGCTTTGCATAGTGCGTATGTCGAAGGTCGCAACGAAATCTCAGCCGAGCATTTCGCACATATTTTGCTTCATGCAGGCGACATCCCCGTCACGATGATCGGCTCGACTTCGAGCGGTAAACCGGACATCAACGTATGCATCGTGCATGGTGATAGAGCAACTTATCGTATCCGAGACTTTCACTGGTTGGATGTCGCCAGCGCAAGCGGATGGTTGCCAGCATATTCGGCACCAAAAAAGCCTGAGCGCGAAACCCATTTGAGACAGTTGGACAATGTCAAACGATTACTCGCGGGGGACGAAAAGGCCACTGCAAGTTTTTCTGACGCACTGGCAGTTCAGCGACACGTTGAAGCCATACTTGCGTTTAATTGACCCCTAGGCCAGTTTTAGTCGGATGAAGACCTTGCGCAAGCTTGCCGGCGCGGATTGCCTTGTGGCTAGTTTGCCTTTTTTCCGTCGGGTTCATGCCGTGTCGGGTCTATCACCAGGAACATTCGCCTTGTACGTACTCGTATTCTGATGGCGAGCTTATCGTGAAAGATCTGGGGGGAAAGATTGGGGGAATAAAATTTTGTGAAATATAATTATTCAATTTAATCAATAGTTAAACCAAAAAAGGTGGCGAACAGGCTGAGATTCAAACCCATGATAGGCGTAAACCCATGCCGATTTTCAAGACCGGTCCTTTCAACCACCTAGGTATCTGTCCGGCGAAACGAAAATACTGATCTATTTTAGATTTGAAAGACGGAGAGTTGTAGAACCATTTTGGGTATGGTTGATAAGTCAGATGCTTCTTTTTGAAGTGCTGAGTGGGTTCAAAAGGGTATCTAAATTAGGACATTTCAAGTTTTAAGAAGCAGGGAACTCTTATAGTTTTCTCTGGGTTCAACAACACTTTTTTAGGCTAGGTTTTATCTGCTGGTTATGGGGAGTGGGTTTTGTTCCTGATCCTTCGTTTCCTATCAAAAGCGGTGGCGGAGAATTGGTCCAAATCACCATAATACGTTATTTCTCAAGGAACCTGCCGTTTACTTTTGCGAAACTCAGTTGGGAAGATATTTTGGAAGTTTCGAATAGCCGTGGTCGTATTACAGCATTATTCTTCTTTTGTTCATACAGTTTGAACTAAGCAATTGCCGCGTCATCCTACGTCGGGCCGAAAAGTACCAAAATTGTCATTAGGCTTATAACCTGAAGGTCGTAGGTTTAAATCCTACCTCGTAACCAAGCTTTAAGACGTTAATCCATTACGATAGCGTCTTTTTGCTGTCTAAAGATAATCTTGCAACCAGAAATTTGCCGCGTTTGAATGTTGCTCGGTGGTGTTTAGTGTTGACTTTTGATCATCCGCTTAACGGTACATCCACTAAATGGGTAGACCCGACGTCATCAGACCGAACTAATTTGAACCCTGTCAGCCCCAAAACCGAAACGCCCCAGCCGAGACCCCACCCCGGGGCACCCCCGCTTTAAATTCATATCCCCCAGTTATACCAGTACAGGCGGAAAAATTCGATTTAGGCGATATCCTGCTAGTGGGACTGTTTTCGGGTCTTGAGGGGTCACCGCTCGACAATCGGACTAAACTAACGACTGGAACTTAAACCAGGGGCAGGTCATCACGGATTGGATTTTTGGACCATTTTTCAATGGGTAACGCTTCTGGCACCAGCCGTAATCCTTAGAAGATATCGCCGTAAACTTATCAATAGGAGGCAGGCTCAAATCACATAGCCGCTTTAAGAAAGCAAAACCCAGAAACCTTCCGTTAAGACAATGGGAAATTTGGCGGATAATACGCCAGCGTCGTCTCTTGCATAGCTTATGGCAGCATAACAAGAGGCAGTGGAGCAAATAATTATATTCTTGTGACGAATAGCATTTTGCGTGCTTGATGAGTTAGTGGACGTTAATGTAGGATATTTGGGGTTTGTGACTACAACTGAAGTTTCATCTTAGTTTTCTACAAATAAAATAAAAAATTGTGTCGTTTTTAAGTTATTCGGCACTTGCGGCATGATTTGGGCGCTAACTTGGGAAGAGTCCTTTTTGTAATGTTGAGAATTATAGCATTTGCTATTTTTGCTTTAATCGCTTCGGTATAAACGAATTTTTAAAGTCGCGATAATAGGTTCTGGTCCCGCCGGCCTGAGCGCGGGTGCTCGTGCTGCAAAACGTAAATTAAGCCATATTGTCTTAGAAAGAGGTACTGCCCGCGCAGGGGAGGGGTTAGCTCCGGCGGAGACGTGGATCCAACATGTCCCGTAGCCCATCGCCGAAGAGATTGAAGCCGAAAACAGCCAGCGTAATGGCCAAGCCCGGGAATATGGGGACCCAGGGCGCGCTCTCCGCCAATTCTTCGGCGCCTCCCTGAAGCATAAGGCCCCAAGCGGGTGTCGGCTCCTGAACGCCCAATCCCAAGTAGGAGAGGGACGCTTCGAGAAGGATGGCCTGGCCGATATTGGCCGTCAGAATGATCAGATAGGGCGCCATCACGTTAGGCAGCATATGCCGCAGAATTATACGTGCATCGGTGAACCCGAGCGCACGTGCCGCGTCTACGTAAGGAATCTCTCGGAGTGCGAGTGCATTTGAGCGGACAATGCGCGATGCATCCGGAATAAACGGCAACGCAATCGCCAGGATCACATAGCCGAGATCGGTGCCGAATACGGCGACGATCGCGAGTGCCATGATGATGACCGGGAACGCGATGAAGACATCCATGAAACGCTGCATGATCAGGTCGATCTTACCGCCGAAATAGGCACTGGCGACACCGAGGATGAGGCCGGTGGTCGCTCCTGAGAATGCAGCGATGAAGCCGATCGCGAGTGCAGTGCGGGAACCATAAATCAATCGGGTCAGAATATCGCGGCCGAACTGGTCTGTTCCGAACCAGTATTCGGCACTGGGACCCGTCAGCATATCTTCCCACTTGATGAGCTCGGGATCGTAAGGCGATATGAATTCGGCAAAGATGGCCAGAAAAGCCAAGCTTGCAATGATAAAGAACCCTGCAGCTCCGACCGGCTGCTTCCGCATCAAATTCATCGCTTTCGTCGCGATGCTTTGGCGGCCGAACATTTCGTCGAGATCAGGCTGCTCTAGTTGTTCTTCTGATACTGCCATCGGTACTCCGAGTGTGCTGACTTGAGTTTAGGTTCGGCAAATACCGAGTTATCTACCGGTGACCTTCACGTCATAGGATAACCGCCGCGACCCGTGGCCGCGGCGGTAATATTATAATTATCTATGAGGGCTTCCTTATTGTGACCGAAGCCGTGGATCCAGTGTATCCCGCACAGCGTCGCCGAACAGGTTAAAGCCGAACACCGCAAGGGTAATGGCGACGCCCGGGAAGATTGGCACCCATGGCGCGCTCTCCGCGTACTCTTCGGCACCACCCTGCAACATCAGACCCCACGCAGGTGTCGGTTCCTGTACACCCATTCCAAGATAGGAAAGGGATGCTTCCGTCAAGATGGCTTGACCGACAAATGCCGTGATCATGATCAGGAATGGCGCCATCACGTTCGGCACCATGTGCCGGAGGATAATCCGTGAATGGGAGAAGCCCATCGCTCGGGCCGCATCCACATACGGGATTTCACGAATAGCCAGGGCGTTCGAACGAACGACCCGCGCACAGCGTGGAATAAACGGTATGGTAATGGCCAAGATCACTTTATCGATACCGCCACCGAAGATCGAAACGATCGCCAGGGCGAGGATGATTAGTGGAAAAGCCATGAAGACGTCCATAAAACGCTGGAAGAGCAAATCGAAAGTGCCGCCGAAATAGGCACTCGCTACACCCAGGATTAGACCGATAAAGGCCCCGACAACGGATGCGGTAATACCCACGAGAAGGGCGGTCCGCGCGCCGTAGACGATACGCGTGAAGATATCACGGCCCAATTGATCCGTTCCTAAAAGGAAATCGAAATTTGGCGACACGAGCATGTCGCCGAAGCTGATATCTTCGGGGTCGTACATCGTGATGACGTCGGCAAATAGCGCCATAAACACCATCAGCAAGACCACCCCAAAACCGAAGGCGCCGAGTGGATTCTTCTTGGCGAGGCCCTTCGTTTTTTCCCAAGCTGAGCGACGGTCTAGTAGGGTATCGAGATCATCGTCTTGCAGGTTAGAAGCGTCGGTTGCAGCACTCATTTGTCTGTCTCCCTAGCTATAACGGATGCGTGGGTCGAGCATCGCGTATATGAGATCGACAATGAAATTCGTCACGACGAAGATCAACGCGACTAACATAACCAATGCCTGGGTGAGCGAGAAGTCGTGGTTCAAAACGGATTCCACGAATAGCTTGCCCAGCCCGTTCAGGTTAAACACCTGCTCAGTCACGACGAGACCACCCATCAGAAAGGCGAACTCAATACCAACGATCGTCACGACCGGGAGCATCGAATTCTTGAGGGCATGACGGTTGATGATCAGCTTCTCAATCAATCCTTTGGCTCGAGCGGTTCGGATGTAGTCTTCCCGCAGCACTTCAAGTAGTGCCGACCGTGTCATACGTGTCGCGACCGCCGAATACCGGTAGCCCGTTGCAATCGCCGGCCAGATCAACTGCAACAGGTTCTGACCGGGGTCGACCCAGATCGGAACGTATTCAATCGGCGGCATCCAGGGCTCGCCAAAGAAATGCTGTGTCGAGATCAGCAGGCCGAGAATAATGATGATGCCGAGCCAGAACGACGGCATCGCGATACCGGCAATGCTGAAGGAGCGCACGACATAGTCGATCCAGGTGTTCTGTTTGATGGCCGAAATCGTGCCGAGGGGAATGGCGATAACCACACCCACGATCGTCGCGATAATGGCGATTTCCATCGACAACTGAAACCGCAACGCGATTTCCTCCGTAATTGGCTTACCGGTCCACATCGACGGACCGAGGTCAAAGACGACGTAGCCCCAAACAAAATCCCAGAATTGGACGATGAATGGATCGTTCAGGCCCAGGTTATTTCGACAATCCTCAATTGCCTGAGGGTCGACCCACGCGCCTTCACCGGCCATCCGCAATTCGCAGATATCGCCGGGAATAAGCCTCATTAGGCCAAAAATGAGAATAGCCGCACCCGCGAGAGTGGGAATCATCAGCAAGATGCGTTTGATGGTATACTTATACATTTGTCCGTTCCGCCTCCTGTGGCCGGGACGCCAAAATCTCGAAACCAATTCCGGGATATTTTGACCCTTTACCGAGGTTAATTCAAACCGAAAACTGCCTATTCATGCAGCCGTTATACTTCCGTGCACGCAACCCAATGGCCCGGCTTAACTTCACGAAAATCCGGGAATGCCCTCGGACAGCCATCTACCGCAATTTCACACCGTGGATGGAAAACACAGCCGTTCGGCGGGTTGATTGGGCTCGGAATTTCGCCCTTAATGATCTTATGCGCTCGTCCGGCTTCCAAGGTCGGGTCCGGAATCGGCACCGCTTCGAGCAGAGCCTTGGTGTACGGATGCAATGGATTGTCGAACAATTCGTCCGTTTCCGCTAACTCCACCATCTTCCCCAAGTACATGACGGCGACGCGATGGCAAATATGACGCACGACACTGAGATCGTGCGAAATGAACAGGTAAGTCAGGCCGAATTCGTCGCGCAGGTCCTCAAGAAGGTTGATGACCTGAGCTTGAATCGACACGTCGAGAGCTGAGACAGCCTCGTCGCAGACAATGAATTCAGGATCCATTGCGAGCGCGCGGGCCACACCGACGCGCTGCCGCTGACCACCGCTCATTTCATGAGGGTAGCGGTCGGCGAAACGTGGGCTTAGGCCGCAAAGCTGAAGTAATTCCAGGACCCGTTCGTCCCGCTTTCTTGCATCCGTGATGATTCCGTGGACCTGCATTGGTTCGGAGAGGATTTCACCAATCTTCATGCGCGGGTTCAAGGAACTGTATGGATCCTGGAAAATAACCTGAATTTTTTGACGGTACGGCAGTAGATGTTTGCCCTTCAGCTTGGCGAGGTCGACGCCTTCGTAGCTGATTGCACCGTCGGTCGGGTTTTCCAGTCGCAGGATACACCGCCCGGTCGTCGTCTTGCCACAGCCGGATTCGCCGACAAGACCGAGTGTCTCACCTTTACGAATACTGAAGCTGATACCGTCGACGGCCTTGACCTGGGCCACAACCTTCGGGATGACAATACCTTCCGTAATCGGGAAGTGCATTGCTAAATCCTTCACGTCGATGAGTGTATCGCCCATATGACCTTTGGAGCCGACGATTGGCGCGTCGGAGTCTGTGGCCGCGCTCATAACGCGTCCTCCAGGGAATCAATGACCGCTCTCTGCTCGAAGCATGCGGACCAGTGTGCATCTCTGATTTCTTCCAGCGGCGGAACGCTATTTGCGCAATCGTCTTGAGCAAACCGGCAGCGCGGCCGGAACGCGCATCCGTCATCCAACCGCGCCAGATCAGGTGGTTGCCCATCCACAGGGTCGAGCTTGCCACCGCGCGGCAAATCAAGCCTTGGTACTGATTTCAGAAGCGCCAAAGTATAGGGATGCCGCGGATTGTGGTAAATTTCTTGGGCCGTGCCGCTTTCCACGATCTTGCCTGCATACATTACGTTGACCCGGTCCGCATAACGCGCAACGACACCCAAATTGTGGGTGATGATGATCATTGCGACACCCAATTCGCGGGTGAGGTTTTTCATTAATTCTAGAATCTGCGCCTGGATCGTCACGTCAAGCGCTGTCGTTGGCTCATCGGCGATAATCAACTTTGGGTCGCATGCCAGCGCCATGGCAATCATTACGCGCTGACGCATGCCACCGCTAAAATGGTGCGGATACTGCGTGAGCCGGCGCTCTGGTTCAGCGATACCGACAAGACCGAGCAACTCGATTGCGCGTTTGTCCGCGTCTTCGCGTGTCATGTCAAAGTGTGTCTCGAGCGTCTCTGTTAGCTGTCGACCGATCGACAGCACAGGGTTGAGCGATGTCATTGGTTCTTGGAAGACCATTCCAATATCGCGCCCGCGGATTTGCCGCATTTCCTCTTCGGAAATCGAAACTAGATCCGATCCGCGGAACCGAATCTGCCCTTCGACGATCTTGCCGGGAGGATCGGCAACCAATCGCATGATCGACAGGGCCGTGACTGATTTACCGCA
>CAXGSZ010000064.1:0-8738 GCA_964012455.1 uncultured Alphaproteobacteria bacterium | reverse complement strand
AAGCCCGCCGATGCCAACACCGTGGCATGGAATGCCCTTGATCTCCTGCTTTACCCGGATCAGGGCAATCTCCTGGTCATCGAAAACGACGACTATGATCGGAAGGTTGTCACGGACGGCAGTCTGCAACTCCGCGACCGCCATCATGAAACCGCCGTCACCAGTAAAGGCGACGACCGGCCGGTCCGGATAGGCAAGGCGGGCGCCAAGCGCTCCCGGAATCGCGAAGCCCATCGACCCCAGGCCGTTTGACGTAAGGAACTCGCGGGGTCCGTAGGATTGCCATTTCTGGACCACGAGCAGGCGGCTCGCACCCGCATCGCAGGTCGCGACGGTCTTCCTCGGCAGGACCGCACGGGCCACCTCCATCGCACCTTGTGGTGACAGACCTTGGGTGGGTACGTCGAGGGCAATGGTGACCCGCTCGCGAAAATTCTTTGCGGCACTATCGCCCCACCCACTGCCTTCGGGTGCGAACTCAGCAAGCGCAGCGAGCATCGTTTTCAGATTGCCAATCATCTCGGATTGCGCCGGAACCAGCGCTTCCAATGTTGGTGTATTAGCGAGAGAAATTACTGGGATGGCATAAGGCCACGGCTTCGGCTGCAATTCGATCGCATCGAGCCCTACGGTGACGATCAGATCAGCCTGCATGACCAACTCGCGCTCGATAAGGCCGCCGATGATGCAGCCGGCGCGAAGCGGATGGTCTTCCGGGATCGCGCCCTTGGTTTTCGACGTGGTAAGTACCGGAGCACCGAGGCGCTCGGCGAGTTTGACGAGTTCCGCCGGTGCCTCGTCCCAGAAAACGCCGAGACCGGCAAGCAGGATCGGTTTCGACGCGTTGGACAGCGCCTGCAGCGGCACGCGGAGCGCGTTGCGGTCCGGCTCGATTGGCACGACATTGGGCAATAGTGGCGCTTCTCCCGCCGCCTCCACTGCCTCTCCCATTGTTTCGTTGGAGGGCATATCGAACTGCACTGGACCTGGCGTCGGCGTTGTTGTAACGCGGATGGCCCGACGAATTTGCTGGCGCACCGACTTAGCATGGATCGTCGATTGCCATTTTGTGATCGGCGCAAAGAGAGCGTGTTGGTTCAGTACCTGTCGCATACCGGTCTCGTACGTGGCGCCCGGATACTGGTCGTTGATGACAATGAGCGGAGCTCGGTCCATCCAGGCATGTGCAACACCGTTTACCATATTGGCGGCGCCCGGCCCTCGGGTCGAGACGCTGACACCCGGCGAACCGGTGATCTCACCCCATGTGGCGGCCATCATGGCACCGGCGGTCTCCTGCTTCATCAGGATAAAGCGCACTTGGCGGTTGCGTGCGGCATCCATTAGCTCGACTGTCTCTCCACCTGGATGACCGACGATAAAGGGAGTTCCCATCTCGTCGAAAGCCTCGCTGAGGACTTCTACGGTTGTCGCCATATCAATCGTTTCCTTCTTCCGTCGGTGGATCGATGTCGATGATCAGGTTGAGATGCTCGTCGATGCTGATCGTCGTGTCCGGTCCCGCAATAGCGGTCGATTCTCGTTCTTCGATGACTGCCGGGCCGCGGAATCTGTCGCCGGGCCGTAGGGCGTAGCGGTTATAGATCTTGCAGGGCGCAAATCCGGTTTCGGGGAAGAATACGGCCCGTTCCCCCTTGTCCGCCGGATTATCGTCGATCTGCTGGCCGGCAAAGTTGAGCTCAACATTCGGCGTAGGTCCCGACGCATAGACGCGCCAGGTCAGGGCCTCTATCATCAGGTCGGTAATCTGGCGCCCGAAGAGTTCCTCATACCGATCCAGAAACGCCTGTCGGATCACCTCGCCCGAAGCTGCGTCGAGTGTACCGTCCGGGATTGGAACGTCGATCTCAAACCCCTGGCCGCTGTAGCGCATATCGGCGCGGCGACGCATCGTCACCATCGCCGAGTCCGCACCCGCTTCCTCGATTTGCGCCAGGGCTTCCTTTTCCATATCTGCAAAAAGATCGTTGAGGCGATCCCAATCGAGCGTGTCGAGGCGCGAGACGTAACTCCGCACCGCATCGGTGCCGGGGGCCGCCACGAGGAAACCGAGAGCAGAAAGGACACCCGCGCCGAGAGGGCAGATGACGCGGCTGATCTTCAACAGTTTCGCCATGCCATAGGCGTGAACCGGGCCGGCGCCGCCGCATGCCACCAATGCGTAGCGGCGCGGGTCGCGTCCCTTTTCGGCAATGTACATACGGGTCGCGGCGGCCATGTTCTCGTTCACGATGCTGTGGATGCCGGCGGCAACGTCGGTAACCGACAGGCCTGTCGTTTTTGCCAGCTTCTCATCGACCACCGCCTCGACGGAACTCAAATCCAAGTTCATTTCGCCGCCGAGGAAATACTCGGGCGATAAATAGCCGAGCAGCAAATCCGCATCTGTCACGGCCGGCTGTGTTCCGCCAAGTCCGTAACAGACCGGCCCTGGATCTGACCCCGCACTGTCGGGGCCCACTTTCATCAGGCCCATATTGTCGACACGTGCGAGCGAGCCGCCACCGGCGCCGATCTCAATCAGGTCGATTACCGGAACCTTGAGCGGCAAGCCGGAGCCTTTCTTGAAGCGGCGCACCCGGCCGGCCTCGAACTCGTGGGCGTGTTCCGGCTCGTACTCCTCGATGAGGCACATCTTGGCCGTGGTCCCACCCATGTCGAAGGAAATCAGATGCTCGGTTTCCGTCAATCGTCCGTAGAAGGCGCCGGCCATGGCGCCGGCGGCAGGGCCGGATTCGATCAGATGGATCGGTGCTTCCCTACCGGTCGCAACCGAGGCGATCCCGCCGCCGGACAGCATCAGATACAGGGGTTGCTTGAGACCAAGGCCTGCGAGCTTGTCTGAAAGTTCGCCGAGATAGTGCCGCATCAGGGGCAGGACATAAGCATTGGCGCAGGCTGTATTGGCTCGTTCGTATTCCCTGATTTCGGGTGCCACTTCCGTTGATGTGGTGATTGGGATATCAGTAAGTTCTGCCTGCAGGATTTCCTTTGCCCGCCGCTCATGCGCATCGTTCGCATAGGCGTGCATGAAACAGACCGCGATGGCCTCGACGCCCTCGTCCGCAAGTTGATGCGCGGCGATACGGAGCGCCGCTTCGTCTAGAGGCAGCAACACTTCGCCGGATGCATTCACGCGTTCTGGAATCTCGAGGCGGCGGAACCGTGGCGCTAGTGGGTCAGGCTTTTCAAAGAAAAGGTCATAGAGGTCGTAGCGAATTTCCCGCCCCATCTCGAGGGAGTCCCGAAAACCTTTTGTCGTAATCAGCCCGACCTTGGCGCCCGAGCGTTGGATGATCGTGTTCGTGATCAATGTCGTTCCATGCACTACTGCATCGAGGTCTGGTACAGTCGTATTCGACTCCTCGACGAGGCGTTCGAGACCATCAATGATGGCAGCGCTTGGATCGTCGGACGTGGTCAGTCGCTTGCCGGTAAATATTATGTCGCGGTTTTCATCCACCAGGACGAAATCGGTGAAGGTGCCGCCGACATCGACGCCAACGCGGATCCGGTTTCCGGGTTCGTTTGCCATTCTTCGCCGCTCCTATCTTTCGTCGACGCCATAGTGGCGTTTCGCGAAGTCCGGTGTGATGTATCCGTTTCTCAGGTCGCTGCGTATGGCGTCCGGATTGCGGTCTTCGGGCCGGCCATATCCGCCGCCACCGCCAAAGCTAAGCATTAGGCGCTCTCCGGGATCGAGCGTACTGCGAGCTTTCTGGTGCGGGCGCGTGCCGTCCGATTTGATAATCTCGACCTTGGCACCTTCGCGGCCCTCCAATAGTCCCTTGGCGGCGTATTTCTGACGATCAGACATCATTGAGAGGCGAATGGTATCTTCCGCGGTCACTTCGATTTCGACGTTCTGACCTAGGCCCCCCATATACTGCCCGGCTCCCCCGGAATCCGTCCGGAATTCCTTCTTCCAGACGACCAGAGGCGCGAGGCTCTCGAAGGCTTCGATGCTGCCCGAGCCCGAATTGGTCGGGAAAGCCGTGCACGAATGGCCGTCCGCGATCGGGCTTGCGCCCATGCCGCCAGACGCAAAGAAAATCTGCGAGAAACGATTGCCGTCCCGGTCCACACCGCTGTAGACGGACCGCATGGTGGGCGCGCCGCCACATTCAGCGATGACCTTTTCGGGCACGGCTTGTGCCAGACATTCGTAAATCGCTGCTGCCAGCAGATGTCCCGTCAATTGCCGAGCATTGACCGGTGCTGGGAAAGTCGGGTTCAGAATGCAGCCTTCCGGAGCCGAGACCGTGACGGACCGGTAGGAACCCTCGTTCCGAGGTGTGTCCGGGTCGAGTGCGCATTTCACCGGATAGGTCGAATAGGCGTAGGTATACTTCATGACCGAATTCAGCCCGCGCGCGATCTGCTTTGAGGTGCCGTCGTAATCGATATGCAGCGTGGAACCGTCAACGGTGACGGCGCATTCAATATGCGTCTCGTCTTCGTCGTATCCGTCGGCGTTCAACACAGATCGATAAGTACCATCCGGCACTTCTTCGATGGCTTTCCGCATGGCGATATCAGCGCGCTCCAGCAAGGCGGCCGAGAGGCCCGTCAAGTCGTCCAGGTGTGCGTCGTCGAGAAATTCCTGAAGGCGCTCTGCGCAGACCTGCTGCGCGGTGACCTGCGCGTAGATGTCGCCGATGACTTGGCTCGGAACGCGGACATTGGCGGTAATGAAGTTGAAGACATCTTGGTTCGGCTCGCCTTCCTTCAAGAACTTCATCGGCATTAGGCGAATACCTTCCTCGAACAGCTCGCTGCCGTCCGACGACCACCCCGCACCGCCGATATCTGGTAGATGCGCGATCGAACCGGAGAAGCCGACCAGCTTTCCCTTATGGAAGATGGGAGCGGCCATCGTGATATCCGGTAGGTGTCCGGAGCCGATCCAGGGATCGTTGGTGATGATGCAATCACCAGGATTCCATTGCTCGATGGGGATGCGCTTGACAAAATTCTTCAGCGCGTCTGGAAGCATGCCGACGAATGACGGGATGCCGGCCGTATTTTCCGATAGCGAGTCTCCGTTCGCATCCATCAACACGGTTGCGAAGTCATTTGATTCGCGGACTATTGTCGAAAAGGAGGTGCGGAGCAGGGCGGCTGCGGACTCATCGGCAATCGAGATGAGCCGGCTCCAGAGAATCTCCAGGGTAACTGGGTCAAAATTGGCCATTTTTGGGTCCGTTATACTAGTTTATTAGGCAGCGGCAGGGGCTGCGTTTGACGGTCGACGCCAGGTATCGAGAAGGGCATTGCGGTCAGCCTCTGCCTGCAGCAGATACCGTTCCTTGACGTGGCCGTAGCCGCGAATGCGGTCTGGCACGCCTGCGAGCTTCACGGCGAGCGCGTGATTATCATGGCTAAGGCCTTGCGCGACTTCTGTCATATGCTTGATGTAGTCCGCGGCGAGCTTCCTTTGCATGCGGCGCTCTCCACTCCATCCGCAGAAGTTGAATGGCGTGCCTCGGAGCCATTTTAATCGTGCTAGCAGGCGCATCTCACCGAAGATCCAAGGACCGCAGGTCTGTTTGTCCCTTAAGCCGATTTCCGGATTAAGATTGGTCAGGATGGGTGGCGCGAGGTGGAAACGCAGAAAATATTCACCCTGGAAAGCATTGCGAATCTGATGTTCGAACCGACCATCAGTATAAAGACGCGCGACTTCAAACTCATCCTTGTAGGCCATGAGCTTGTAGGCGTGGCGCGCAACGGTCTCGGCCAACCCGCTCATGCCAGGCGCATTGTTGGTTTCGGCTCGCCGGACGGTCTCGACCAACGTCTTGTACTTCTCCGCATAGGCGGCGTCCTGATATGCCGTCAATTCATGGCTGCGATGTGCGACAATCTCTTCAGGGGTTGCCGGCAGGAAGTGAATATCGATGCGTGGCAAAAATCGCTTCCCCGCCCAGAGTTCCTTATCCAGATTGTGCATGGGAGAGCCGCGATAACCTGAAATGAAGCAACCGGTCTTCAAGCTGTCTGCCTCGTCCCTCAGGTGCTGCATTATCGCTGCGCGCACCAAGGATTGGGTTCCGGTGATATAAACCTTGCCGTCGCGACCCTCGTACTTGTCGTCGAGGGAAACCTGTCTCAGCGCCATCTGTCTCACCTGAATTCCACAGTAGACCTCGAAAGAAACGTAGGCCCAAGCCATGTGCGGGCCAGCTTTCGCGGTCGAAATGGGCGGAATTTGATAAAATCGGTCTACCTTGAACAAAAAAGTTCCAAATTCGCCGGCAATCGAGGAGGAATGCGATGCCCATCGACTACGAAAAGCGCGACGGTGTCGCCTACATAACACTGAACAATCCTGAAAAAGCCAATATTCTGGACAAACCGACGTCGGATGACATTTCGGCGGCCTGGATTGATTTGTGGGAAGACCGTGAAATTCGTTGCGCGATCGTTACAGGTAAGGGAGACCGGCATTTTTGTGGCGGTCATAACCTGGCACCTCGGCCCGATTTGACCGAAGAAGACCGTGAATTTCTGCGGCTGCAGAAGGTTTACTGGCCGCTCGCCGGAAGCGTACATGGACAGAGTACCGGCGTTGATGGGCGTATGGGGGATCATTATCCGCGGGTTTGGAAACCGGTGATTGCCGCAGTCAACGGCTGGGCGGCCGGCGCTGGCCTCTATTTGTTGCTATCTTCGACTGATATTCGAATTGCCAGTGCCGAATACGCGCGGTTCAAATTCGCGCTTCTGACCCAGGGATGGCTTGGCAACGGTCCGGGGGCCAGCCTGCTGGCGCAGCAATTACGTTACAGTGACGCAATGAAAATTCTGCTGACTGATGAACCTTTCGATGCGGCGGAAGCGCATCGAATCGGCCTCGTCAATGAAGTCGTGCCGCACGAGAAACTTATGGAACGGGCGGAGGAGATGGCGCGCCATATCGCCAAACTGCCCCCTGTGGCCGTCCGGATGATGAAGGAGTTCGTCGTGCGGTTCGGTGATCTACCGACCGATCAAGCCTGGCATATTCAGAACATCATTAATTCGATGCTCATACAGACCACGATGGATGGTGAAGAGGGGCGTCAGGCCTTCAATGAGAAGAGGCCGCCAAATTTCACCGGAACGCTGCGCACGCGGGGTGAACCCTGGCCGGAGTGGAGCGAAGAAGACGCGGCCCGCCTCGACGAGGCCTATCGCAGTGGCGAATACTAATCGAAAGCGCCGTCGGATCGCAGCGCTGCGAGCTCCGCATCGGATAGGCCAAGGACATTCTGGAGGATCGTATTGGTGTGCTCGCCGAGGGCGGGAGCCGAATAAGTTCTCCGAAGTAGACTAGAGCGCCACGGCAGTCCGGGCAGGGCGCCGCCCTCGACTGGATCCCAGAATCCTCGCTCCTGAAGGTGAGGGTTCTTTTTGAGGTCAGTCGTGCTGGAGAGAACTGCTGCGGCAATACCAAGTCCCGTCAAGCGATCTGCCAGCGCTCCGGCATTTTGTTTCGAAATAAAAATATCCAAGATCGCGTTAATGCCGTTTTCTTCCACAATCCGATCCGCGAGGTCCAAACTCCGATAGGGCGCCAATTCATTGATTATGTCACAGAAATCAGCCCATTGTTGTGAGTTAGAAATAGACAGGCCGATCCAGTCGTCTTCTCCCTGACAGCGGTAAATTCCATGTGGCGCCCGGGTCCGGGAGCGGTTCCCCCTCGGTGTTGGCGGATTGGCTGTCTGCGCTTCGATTAGCGGTTCCGCCATTGTCCAAAGCATCGCTTCAATCATCGAGAAATCGACCCGGGTCCCGCCGCCAGCTGACTGCCGATGCCATAATGCGGCGGCCGCCATAAATGCGAGTTTGAGACCGCACATCGGGTCGAGCCAAGCCATCCCGACGCGGGGCGCGACCTCGGGATGGCGGTTCAATCCTGCAAAACCTGCATAACATTGCAGGAGCGTTCCATACGCAACAGCCGTGGCCTCCGGTCCGGTGCGCCCCATGCCGGATGCCGAGATATAGATTAGGTTCGGGTTTGCCGACTGAAGCGCATCCGGACCAAGGCCAAGGCGATCCATGACACCCGTTGCGAAGTTCTCGATCAGAATATCTGAACGTGCCGCGAGATCCTGGGCAATCCGTTTCGCTTCAGCATGTTTCAAATTTAAAACAATACCTTTTTTTGCTTGCCCAAGCACCGTGTGGAGCTCTGAAGCGCGTCCCGGATCGCCGCGTCCGGGAGCTTCGACCTTAATGACCTCCGCGCCCATCGCAGCAAGATAGCGAGTGGTCGTCGGACCAGCGATCACCCAGCTAAAATCGAGAACCCGGATACCCGCGAGTGGCAAGTCGCCGGCACCGCTCGGTAAGGACGCCGGAGTTGCGGTTACATGCGTCACGCTGAACGGGTTCTTTATTAATTTCAGTGGTTTATCATGGATGTTACGAATTGTTAATGAATTTCGAACCGCGAGCTGCGGCGAGGTGATTTGTTCCTTGGGCTCGCGTAGGGGGAAACTCGGTACGTGGGCCTCCTGCGCCATGTCCGCGATGGCTTGTTTGCCGTGGTTTCGGCTCCAATCGGCCATCAAGGCATGCAATTCGTCCCAATTCTGAACCCGGTCTGGTTTTGTAAAGAACCGGGGTTCATTTCCCCAGTCGGGGGAACCCATCGTTTCCAGCCAGGCGACCCATTGATGGTCTTCACGTGGCGAAATTGCCGTATATCCGTCCTTGGCGGGCAG
>CAXGSZ010000063.1:0-8890 GCA_964012455.1 uncultured Alphaproteobacteria bacterium | reverse complement strand
CAGTATTTTGCACAACGTAATTCGGCAAGGAGGAATTCGCCATGCCCATGATTAAGCCGCTCGACGTCAGTTTCGGTGCCGTCGTCACCGACATCAGGATCGCTGATATGGATGAAGCGGAATGGCGCGTCGTCGAAGATGCTTTCCACGAACACGCGGCTCTGGTCTTTCCGGGCCAACACCTGTCGGAGGAGGAGCAGATCGCCTTCGGCGAGCGTTTCGGCGATATCGAGTTGCTGCGCCCAGATCCGAGAAAGAAGGCTGTGCCGATCAGCAACCTGAAAGAGGACGGATCGCCTTATGCACCTGGGGAAGGGCGCTTCAAAACACTGCGCGGCAACGAAGGTTGGCACACCGACAGTTCCTATATGCCCCTAGCGGCGAAGGCCTCGATCCTGGCGGCGATCAAGGTACCGTCCACTGGTGGCGAGACGGAACTAGCCGACATGCGTGACGCCTACGACAAACTGGATGCCAACATGGTGGACCGGATCGACGGACTCTCGGCCTATCACTCGCTCTACCAGTCGCAAAAGAAGAACGGGTTCAGCTTCAAGACTGGCGACGGTTACGGTTACCACACCAAGGGCGCACCATTACGCCCGCTGATCAAGGTACATCCGATAACCGGCCGCAAGTCGCTTTTCATCGGCCGCCATGCCTACGAGATTCCGGGCATGCCCCACGACGAAGGGCAGGCCCTGCTTGACGATCTGCTGGATTTCGCCGCTAAGTCACCGCGCACCTATGCGCACAAGTGGCAACCTGGCGACGTGATGATGTGGGATAACCGTTGCATTCTGCACCGCGCCTGCCCCTACGATCACACGGAAGTGCGGATCATGCGCCACGTCCGGGTTGCTGGCGATCCGGCAAGCGAGCTGGTCAAGACGGGCCGCGACAACCTGGCGGACGATTTCCAGCCGAGTACGTCGAACCGTTAGGCCGTTCGCCAGCGCATCATTCCGGTGCCAGTGCTATACAGGAGAAACCAACCATCGCCTCGGTCGGCACCCCAAAACGCGCGGTGTGGCGCGCGGGCAAGCCTTCCGGGAAATGCTCCACGTATTCCGCATTGCAGGCCGCATAATGCGCCGGATCTGTGATCAGCATCGTCACCTGAACCACGCGTTTCAGCGAACTGCCTTCGGCCCGAAGAATTCCGTCGATGAAATTAAGTGCATTCCGCAACTGCTCGGCCGACGTTTCGCCGCGATGAACTCCGTTTTCCGGATCGTGGGGTGTCGAATGACCGGAGACGAAAATCATACCGCCAGCGCGGGTCGCACGGCTAAATGGCCGGATCGAATCTGCTTCCGGATGTCCGATGAAATCAATCATGAGTTTACATCCGTTTTCGGTTGCTGAACGGCGTTCGTCCTTAGCCGCTTGCCGCATGATGCCGTATCAATTTTGGCGAACGAACAAGAAACTCACGAGACCTAGGTTCATGAGATTAAACCCGGCACCCGTCAGGAAGGCTTGTGAATAGCTGCCGGTCAGATCAAAAATTGCGCCACCCAGCCAGCCGCCAAGCGCCATTCCGATCGCTGCGAACAGGTACTGAGTGGCAACACGCCAACCGAGTTCAGTCGCGGGAAACAGGAGCCGGATGATCGACGGATAGCAAGGCATAATTCCAGAGAAACCCAACCCGAACATGACCGCGGCAATGTAGAGGCCAACATGGCTTTCGACCACGGAGAACACGACTAGCATAATCATCTGACAGGTCGATCCGATCAACAATGTCGAGAAAGCGCCGATCCGATCTACAAGCATCCCGAAGCCGATGCGGCTGAAGAATGCCGCGACGAACAAGTATGACAGCAGCTCCGCCGCGCGCGCCTTTGTGAAGCCGAGGTCGGTGGCATGGCTGACTAGATGAACAATCGGCATGGCCATGGCGGCGCAACATCCAAACGTCGCCATGCAAAGAACACTCTGGACGAGGTTCGGCCTGAGACCAAGTATTCGGCCGTCCTCCGAACCCGCGCTGATACGGTCCACAGGCGCAACCGACGGTTTGTGCCGAAGCAACAGGGTGAGTGGAATCATGGATGCAAACACGAAAACACCGAAGTAGAAATAGGTATCGCGCCAACCCACCGACGCATTCATAAAATATAGAATCGGCGGCCAGATCGCACCGGCCACGCCCTGGCCCGAGGCAATGATGGCGACAGCCAGGCCCCGCCTTCGATCAAACCATCGGGTCGCATTGGTGACGAGCGGTGCGATCATCGCCGCTTTGCCAAACAACCCTATAAGCAACCCGTTGGCCACATAGAGGCTCCAGCGACCTTCAGATTGGCCGGCCACAATCGCGCCAAGGCCGATCATGACCGAGCCGAACAACACGGGCTGGACGATCCCGCGCTTATCCATCCAAAATCCCATGGCGACGCCCCCGATGCCTGACCCGAGCATCAGCAACGAATAGGCGAAGGACGGCACAGAGCGCAGCGACCCCAAATCCGCCGCAATCGGTTTCAGAGCAACGAACAGTACGTTCGGCGCGCCGAGCGCGATGCTGTGGAGCGCGAGCGAAGCGAAGATGACTACCCAGCCGTAAGGCACCTCAATACTGTCTTCGCGGCGAATCATCCGAGAGGCATTCCTAAGACACGAGTCCGGGCTGGGTGACTTTACTTATGTTGGTCTGATCCACTGGCTATGAAAATCAGCGTTAAGGGACTAGAACAATCTTTCCATAGGCGCCAGGCTCCAATACGGCAACATGCGCGGCGGCCGCCTCGGCGAGCTGCATCTCGCGCCCAATAATGGGTCGGAGAGCTCCTTCTGCAACGCCGGCCAAGATATCTTCGACCAAGGACGCAATCTGATCTTGGGACGCATTCCAAAGAGCGATACCCCGGATGTCGAGCTCCTTCATCATCGCGACGCGCGGCGTAATGTTAATGTCGCCTCGGTTCCCGATAATGATGATACGACCGTATTTCGCGACCAAATCCATATCGGCAGCCAGGTTCACATCGGCGAGCATCTCAAGTACTAGCTTCGGGCCTTCGCCCTTCGTGAACGCTGTGACTTCGTCGAGATAGCCATCCTGGGTGTGGTCGACCGCGAGGTCAGCACCCTCGGCTCGAATCAGGTCGAGGCCTTTTTCGGTTCCACCGCTGCCGATGACAGTCAATCCAGCACGTTTGGCCAGCTGGATCGCAGAGGTCCCCACCGACCCACTCGCTCCATGAATGAAGACCGTCTCGCCGGCGCGGGCGCTGCCGCGTTCGAACAACCCGTAATGCGCGGTCGTATAGGAAACACCGAATGCCGCGGCTTCGGCGAAGGTGACATTCTCGGGCAAGTGAAGAACCTCGCTCTCCGGGCGTTTGATCCTTTCGGCGTAGCAGCCCGTCAAATCCATGCTCATCGCTGTGCCGACCACGGCGTGATCACCGACCACAAAATTCTTTACGTTAGCGCCAACGGCCAACACCACGCCGGCGGCATCACCGCCAGGGATGTACGGCAGATCAGGGACAATCGCGTAGGTACCGTTGCGCATATAGGTGTCCGCCGGGTTTACACCGGCCGCTCGCATGTCGATGACGACTTCGTTCAGTCCGGGAACCGGGTCGTCAATCTCATCCAGTTGAAAAACTTCGGGTCCGCCGAAGGAATGAGCACGAATGGCTTTCATGGTCGCTTCTCTCGAATGGCTAAGGGTAAAATTGGGTGACCGGCGCCGGATGGCCCCGTTCGAAGTCGTTACGGTCGCAGGCATCGGCCCCCCGCATCAGGGAATAAAGGCCATGTGTTATGCGCGTTGCTGGGAAGTCCTGCCCGTTGCGCTCCATCATGATTGAACCAGCTTGTCGACGGCATGTAGCGAATCGCGCTGCCCAAGCGGCGTTGAACACTCGCATTGGCGTCAGAGCCGTGGATTGTAAACACATCAAACAAGACCATCTGTACCCCTTCGAGTTCAATCCGAACGGCGTCGCCGGCGTCGAATTCGCTCTCACGCAAGGTCTCCGGTATGGCGTCGTCCGGATCGGTAGAGGTGAATTGCTCACCCACTTGGCCGCCCCGATGTGAGTTCAGGATGATCTGCAGGCAGCCGTTCTTAGCAGTTGAACCTTCGATTGCGAGCCAAACCGACAGTGTCTTCAAAGGCTCGATTGGCCAATACCGGCCATCCCGATGGAAGGGAATACGCCGCCCGCCGCGATCCGTATTCTTAACCGGCGGCTTATGGAACAAATTTGTGCCCCAGAGAATAATGTCCTCGCCGATCAGCTGCTCGACCATATCGTGGATGTCCGGATCAGCCGAATAGTCGAACCAAGCTTTGTCGCCGCGCAACCCCTGCACGCCGCCGCCCGGCACATGGGGGCAGACCATCGGCGTGTCGCCGAACTCGGCGTTCCGCTCGACCAGCTCATCCGACAGTTGTTGCAATCGCGCGAGTTTTTCGCCCGTAAGACGCAATCCCCGTACGGGAAATCCGTCCCGGTGATAAGTGTCGATTTTCTCTTGGCTCAAAATTGGGCGTTTCATAGCTTAGGCGTATAACAATTGTTTTTGAGTAACCCCATCGTCGCTGATGCTCATTTCACTCCCGAACGTCGCAAGTGCCGCGCAATCGGCGGCAAGATTGCCTTTGTGATGACTTGGCCGTCTTTGTCGTAGAGCCTGTAGTCGGATATCCCGTTAGTGGCGGTCTTTCCCGCGTCGAGCGCACTAAACCCATTCAGATATCTTCTATATTTCATCCGCCGCGGTCATGTCGCTAGCCTTTATTAAGGAGCGCATTATGACGCTAATCTATGCCTCATTCCGGAAAACAACCAGAGCATTGATCGGAAAGTCCGATCAACCGCAGCCGTGATCGGATTTACAGAGTAGCGTGTCGAGACGAACTTTATCCCGCGTGCTTACGGGGGTAGGAATGACCGCTAATCCTCGTTCTCCACCGGATCACCCAAGGTGTGCATCAGGCGATTGGCCCAACCGAACAGCGCCGAAGACAGAACCAGGTCGAGAATCTCATCCGCTTCGAGGCCAGCGGCCTTGAGCCCTTCCATATCGGCTTTCGAGACATCCGGAGGCGTTTGGGAGAGTTTGACGGAAAAATCGAAGATTGCCTGCTGACGTGGATCCAGCTCGGTTTTCCCCTCGTCCGCGAAGATACGCTCCATAACCGCTTCGTCCTTGGTCAGAACGTTGTAACGGCTCGCATGGACGGCCGCGCAATAGACGCAGCGGTTGACGACCGACGCACCCACGGCGCCGAGCTCACGCTCGGCACGTGACATCCCACCTCGATTGTACATGATGGCGTTAAAGAGCGGCGTTCGCTCCCGCAATGTCTCACTGTCGCGGGCCAAGACAAGGACATAATCTGACACTTTCGTATTCGACGGAGTAACCTTAAGTGCCTCGAGCTGGTCGGGTGTTGCGTCTTCCAGCTTGATCGGCATGACGCGCGGGCGCCAGTGGGGAACCTTCGTCGTGAAATCTTGTAACACGTCGCTCATAGCGCTTCTCCCATCAAACGCAATCCTACCGTCAGACGTATCTGATAGCTCACAAAGGCAACAAGTTCCGACAAGCGGACAATATCATCTTCGGAAACGCCGGCACTGGTGAGCGCCGCTATGTCGCCGGCGACAACGCCCTTGGTATCTTGTGTGACAAGATCAGTGTGACGAAGGATGGCCGCCAGACGCGTGTCTGCAACACTGGTAAAACCAGGATCGGCAATCTGCCCCGCTACCGTATCGCTTCCAATCATCGCCAGAAATTGCACCGCCAATCCCTCTTCGCTATTCAGTCGCGCCATCCGGCAGGCAAGCGCCGCGCGCTCCGCATGGGACAACCCACCCGGCGCGTCCGGCGTCAACGCGGCGTCATGCGCCTGCTGGGTCATCGTCAGGATGTCTTCCCGACCTGAAAGTGCGGCGGCCAGCGCGTGGTCCTTGCTCAAACCGCTCGCCTGAACGGCGGCGGTGTCAAATATATCGCTCATATCGCAGGTCCTTGTGAGGCCCGGTCAGGATTCCGGCAAGTCGCTTGGCGTCCATTCGTCGCCCCGCAGCTCCGGCGTACCGTAATCCTGTAAGTATTGCCAATGATGCTCAATATCCTCGCCATAGAAATTGGCCGCCAATCCTCGCGCCAACCAAGCGGCCCCTTCGCTGATTGCAGGGATGTCGCCACTGACATTACCGAGCGACATCTTGGAGCCGTAGTTGAAACAATGAATTTTCTCAACCCACGGCGTTGCACCAATTTCGCGTTCCCGGAACGAAAAATCAGGATTGAGGTACGGAAAATTCGCCAACCCCGCGTCCTCGAGCCCAACAGGCGGGGTATATCGATCATGCCATTGAAGGATATTTTCGGCGTATGCCCCAAGGACCGGCTGCTTCATGGGATCGGTGTCGAAGCCCGTACCGAGAATGATGAAATCAGTCTCCAAATGCCGGCCATCAGTCGTCGTCAGTTGGAGACCGTTTTCCAACTCTTCGACATGTGAAATCGTGACGCCGAAATGGAAGTAACCGTTTGCATGGCGGCTCACCCGCAATGTTGAACCGCGTGGCGCCGGTGTTTGTGCAACGTTATTGTAATGCAGATAGCGCCATCGCCATTCATCGGGGAGTTCCGGAAAGCCCGCCACAAATCCCGGCGATCCGATCCCCATCATCTTGTTGATCTGCGGCATCTCTTCACGCCGCGCCAAGAGACGCACCTCGTCCGCGCCTGCCTCGAGCGCTTCCGCCGCATTCTCGACCGCGGATGCACCAGCACCGATTACCACAACCCGTTTGCCATTTAGAGCCGCAAAGTCGATCTGTGCTGACGAATGGACCCAACGCGCGCGAGGAACGTTCTCGATAAAACCGGGAAGGATCGGCTCGCCCAGTCCTTCCCGACCAGTCGCCAGAATCACGCGCCGCGCCCAGATCGTGGTCTCATCGGCGCCCGACCCGGAAAGCAATAGCTTCAGCAGGTCCCCATCCGGTGAAACGTTGTCGACAGCGACATTGTTCTCAACAGGAATTAAAAGCGTGCGGCGATACCAGATCAGATAGTCCATCCACATGGTGCGGGGTATCTTGTCCAGTCGCTTCCATTCCGCTTCGCCGTATTGCGCCGTGTACCAAGCCCGAAAGGTCAGCGACGGCAGGCCCAAAGCTGGTCCGAGGAGCTGCTTTGGAGAGCGCAAGGTCTCCATGCGGGCGTATGTTACCCAAGGGCCTTCTGAATTCTCCTCCGCCCGATCGAGGATGCGAAGATTCCGGATCCCCACACGGAAAAGCGCGAAACAGGCCGCAAGGCCGCCCATACCACCGCCAATGATCACAATGTCGTATGCAGTATCCCCATTGGCCCTTTTCGTCGACGGGATCCAATTTTTCGGCGGATAACAGAGAGCGGACAGATCCTTCTGGACCCGGCGATCTAAAGCCGCCAGTCCGCCATACCCCGATTCATCCAAACCACTATCCATTGCGCGCCGACTGCTTCATCTCTGTTAATAATGACGATGTATGCATCGACGCTCCATGTCACGCTGGTGATTTGTCGCATGCATACATTACAAACGCAGAACTAAGCGTTCTCCGAACCTTTTCGGCTTCGCAACGCGATGAATGATGTAAATGCTAACACCGACGATAAGGAATATTCCGAGCCAGTCGAGTTCCGTCGGCAGGCCGTCCCATATGAGGAACCCGATCAGCACGCCCCACACCAGCGCCGAGTAACGAAACGGCGCGACAACGACCACCACGGCCAGGACGAAAGTTTCGACCGGCAGGTAGTGCGCCACCCCTGACAGCATCCCGGTGAGAACCATGAGGCTAAAATCAGCCGTTGACGGGTAGCGCCAGGTCCCGTCGAACGCTAAGCCCGACGCCACCAACTACGACGCCGCACTACCAATCCCTCGCAAAGCCTTCGAAAACCGTGGGGACTTTTGCAATATCCTGGAGCACGTCGGCCGGAACCGCCGGCCGGATATCTTGCGAGGTGCTGGCGTAGACGGTATCGCAGACGCCGCCAAAGCGCGTCTCAAGCACGGCCGCCAACTGATCGTACCGTGCAATGGCCGCAAAGAGGTGCAACAAGTCGTCCGGGATTTCCGAGGCGATCTCGTCCCACTTGCCGTCCTTGGTCATGGCGTTCAGTTTGCGCCCGAGGTCCCCATACCCATGATGTTCGAAAACCGACCAGTAGCTCGGCGTCGAGCCATAGAAGGCGATACGGTAACGCACCCATTCGGCCACCGCTTCGACTTCCTCGTCCGTCGCACCTGTCGCAACGAATCCGCCGCCGGTAATCTCGAATGTCTCGCGGCTGCGTCCAGTCTTCGCCATGCCTTCGCGCAGGCGCGCCATCACCACATCCTCCACATAGGCGCGCGTACAAAAGGGATGAAGTCGGACGCCGTCGCATGCCTCACCGGCGAGGCGGAGCGAGTGTTCGCCGACCGCCGCGATCGTGATCGGCACCGGTGCCTGCGCTGTGGACGGCGGTACGAAATTAGGGATCATCAGCGTGAAAGTGTAATGTTTGCCCCGAAATTCGAGCTTCTCACCGGTCTCCCAACAGCGCCAGATGGCGCGGAGTGCGTTCACATACTCGCGTAGCCGCGGCACCGGGGGAGACCAGGGTACTGAGAAGCGTTTCTCGTTGTGCGGTTTGATCTGAGGGCCGAGCCCCAACACGAAACGACCCTTGCTCGCCACTTGCAGGTCCCAACACGCGTTGGCGACGACCATAGGGCTACGGGGAAACGCAATGGCGACCGCCGTACCAAGGGCAATCTTCTCGGTCACAACCGCCGCCACGCCAAGCGCCAGAAACGGGTCGTGTCGGTTTTCCATGGTGCATACCATGTCAAAACCGGCTTCTT
>CAXGSZ010000062.1:0-8974 GCA_964012455.1 uncultured Alphaproteobacteria bacterium | reverse complement strand
TATTACCTGTTGGCAGTAGCTCGCCGGTAATGGCGCCTCCTGGCTCCATGAAATCAAGACGAAGCGCCGATCCAGCACCACCGACACCCGGCAGTTCGTATTGTCCATCGACCGCCGCCATGCCATCATCGATGTCGAAACGCGATTCAATTATCTTCTGGGTATTGGTGTTGTGGATGCGCACGACCGCTGCGTCGCCGCCAACCTTCACGTAGCCTTCGTCAACGCCGAAAGGTCCCATCGCCGCTGACATATTGCCGCAATTGGTTGAATATTCGACTTTGCGCTCACGCACATCGACCTGCGCAAACGTATAGTCAATATCCGCGTCCGGCCGCGACGGCGGACCGACGACACAGACCTTACTCAAAGACGAAATACCGCCGCCCATGCCGTTCAGCTGTCGCCCGTATGGGTCGGGGCTTCCCATGGCCGCGATGAAAATTTCGGTCCAAAGTTCCCGGTCCGGCGGAAGGTCTTCCTGTCTGAAGACAATCGCGTTGCTGGTGCCACCGCGATAAAAAGCTGCAGGTAACGTGAGTTGCCGCATTTTGGTCCTTCCTTCTCCTGTCATGCTCGCGAATGCGGGGATCCAGTAATTCGCAATACCTCAATGGACCCCTGCCTATGCGGGAACGATGATATACGGCCTACTCCGCCGCCGATCTCGCGCCAGGTGCGGGCAGAACCACCAGGAGTTTAACAATTTCATTGATGTCCTTCACAGCCTCGACCTCGTTCACCGCATCGATAATTGCTTGAGGGACACCTTTCGGCATCACGGGGTCGACAAGATAGCAAAATTTCTCCTCGACCTCCGCTTGCGTCATCGGATTCTCGGGCAGCCCCTTCGAGAAAGTCACAGTCTCCTTAAGTACACGGCCATCCGCAGTCTCCACTTCGACGCCAGCACCCTTGTCGACGGAAGACCATTCGCTGTCATCCTCGGCGACAAAGACGCTGACCTTGCGCGCGGTTTCCAACAATTCCGCATCCTTGAAGTCGACGTCGGTGTAATCCCAAAACCCGTTGCCGCCCTGCACACCGCGATTGCCATTGTGCAGGCGCATCGCGACGCTGAAAGGCAGGCTGAATTGCGCGCCAAGGATGTCGTCGGGTTCCATGATCGAGCCGATGTGGCTCAGAATTGGCTCACTGTTGGTTGCGACCCGAACCGCATTCACATCTTCCGGCCGCAACGGGGTCTCATCCCGAATGTTGTCGAGCGCGTCGAAAGCGGCGTGGATGAGATGGCAGCAACTGTAAGGTTTCAGACCATTGTCGAGCAGATGCCATATCTCGCCCAGGCCGTCAGTCAATCGACTAAGGTCATACTCTCCGGCAAATACTTTGCAAAAACCCTTCTCTCCTTCGAGGATCGTGTGAGGCGCGGTAATACCGATCTCGGCAAATAAAGCGGCTCGCACGCCTGCTTGCGTCGGAATTGCGCTATGGATGCGCTTCACCGAGCCGCCTGTCTTCGTATATTCGATGAGCCCGGCCGAGTGGCTTCCCGCGATTCCAAGTGCATTGATCGTCGTATCGAGATCGAACCCCTTCATAATCGCACCGGCGATGGCTGCACCGAACGGCCCGACACCGACCGGCGGATGATGCCCCTTATAGATAAGATGGGGCGAACACGCCCAAGATAGACGAATCTGCACTTCATAGGCAGCGATCACAGCGAGGAGGAGCTTCTCTCCATCACCCCCAGCATATTCCGCCATGGCCAGTGCCGCCGGAACCGCGATGCCGCCCGGGTGTGTCGGGCTCTTCAAATGTGTATCGTCGGTCTCGTTGGCATGATTGAAGGCGCTGTTGAGAAAGGCAGCGTCATCGGGCGCAAGGCGATCGCCGAAGTAGGCCACCGTCGCCGCATTGCCAGAGCGCGTCCGGGTAATGACCTCCCTGTAGTCCTTGCTCCAGGAAAGCGTCGCGCCGGCGACCTGACAGCCAAAGTTGTCGAGTATGAATCGCCGCGCATGAGCCTTCACCTCTTCGGGTATTTCGGAAAGGTTCAGGCCGATGGCCCATTCCGCAATAGTTCGCGTCTCGTACATCTTTCACCTCCAACCCCCATCAGTTAATGTCATTGGGGCGTTATTAAGAAAGGTAAACTTCGCTCAATGACCGAAAAGATTAACGAATCTGCTCCACGACCTGGCAAAACCGTCTACGGCGCGGCACTCGGCATTCTCATGCTCGATACGCGGTTCCCGCGGATCCATGGCGACATTGGAAATGCCGAAACCTGGCCCTTCCCGGTGATTTACAAGGTCGTTGAGGGGGCGACATCGGATAAGGTCGTGCGCAAGGGAGCGGCCGGTCTCAAGGAAGATTTCGCACGCGCGGCAAAAGAGATCGTGGCGATGGGTGCGGACGGTATTGGTACCACGTGCGGATTTCTTTCACTCTTCCAAGACGACATCGCAGAGGCTGCCGGTATTCCGGTCGCAAGTTCTTCACTCATGCAGGTTCCTTGGGTGCAAAGCACACTCCCCCCTGACAAGCGGGTCGGCGTCATCACCATATCAAAGGAAAGCGTGACGCCTGCTCATCTGGAAGCTGTGGGCGTCCCTCTCGACACGCCCATTGTAGGCACGGAAGGCGGCAAGACATTCACGACAACCGTGTTAGATGACGGCAGCTATATGGATTTTCCGGCAGCGCAGGACGATTTGGTCGACGCCGGTCGCCGGCTGGTTGCCGAGCACAAGAATATTGGCGCCGTGGTCCTGGAGTGCACCAACATGGGGCCGTTTGCTCGCGACGTAAATCTGGACCTCGGTCTCCCGGTCTACGATGTCGTCAGCTACCTCACGTGGTTCCATGGCGGGCTGCGTCCACGTAGATATAAACCATAATGACGGTCAACGAATCCGCGCCGCGCGGCGGCAAGACAGTCTACGGAGCAACGCTCGGCATCCTCATGCTGGAAACAGAATTTCCGCGGATCCACGGTGATGTCGGCAACGCTGCCACCTTCCCCTTTCCCGTCCTCTACAAGGTGGTCCCAGGCGCCACCGCATACAGTGTGGTTAAACAAAAGGGGGCAGGCCTCCACAACGTCTTCATCGATGCCGCTCGGGAACTTGTTCAGATTGGCGCGAACGGGATTGGGACCAGTTGCGGCTTTCTCTCACTTTTCCAACAACGCCTGACGTCGGCTGTGGATGTTCCGGTTGCGACATCTTCATTGATGCAGGTGCCATGGGTGCAGCGAACCCTGCCACCCGGCAAACGCGTTGGCGTCGTTACGATTTCCTCTGAGAACCTGACACCAGCGCATTTCGAGGCCGTCAATGCCCCGGTTGACACGCCGTTTATCGGCACCGAAGGCGGCACCGAATTCACCAAGTCCATTACCGGTGGCAGTCACACTCTCAACTTCGCCGCGTCGCGCGACGACATTGTCGCCGCCGGTTGCGAATTGATGAACCGGCACCCCGAAATCGGCGCCCTCGTCCTAGAGTGCACGAATATGGGTCCCTACCCCCGCGACCTCCATTTGGCGCTTGGTGTCCCAGTCTTCGATATTGTCACACTGTTAACGTGGTTCCACGCAGGTCTGAGGCCGCGACGTTTCGTGCCGTAGGCGGGCGCCGTCAGACGACTTCAGACCTCGGTTGCCCACCGCCTGCCTCAACGGAGACATAGGCACCTCCTTGATACGTCTCATCCGGATCATCCGATGCGGCGGGCGGCTCTTTCGCCAGAACAGCTTCGGCATAATCTTCGCTGCGATCAAGCGGAACGTATCCAAATTTCTCAGCGTTCGCGTTATCGTACCAACTGCGCGCGTTGTCCGACACCCCATAGAATATCTCGAACCGTATATCCGGGTGATCGAGAGCGATCGCGCAGAGTTGCGCCATATCGCGCGGGCTGATCCAGATCGAAAGACGGCGTCTGTCAACCGGTTCAAAGGCGACATTGCCGATGCGCAGGTTGACGACCTCTAGGCCATATTTGTCGCTATACAGGCTACCCATCGCCTCGCCGAAGACCTTAGAGACGCCATAGCGGCTGTCCGGTTTGGGGTAGACAATATGATCGATCGTCCGGTCGCGCCGATAGAACCCGACCGCGTGGTTGGAACTCGCCCAAACAACTCGTTTGACACCGCAGACCCGAGCGGCCTCATAAACATTGCGCATACCAATGATGTTGGCGTCGAGAATATCTTCCCAAACACCTTCGCTCGCATGACCTCCGAAATGCAGAATGCCATCCACACCGTCCACAGCCGCGCAGACGGCATCCAGATCGGTCAAGTCGGCGGGCATGAAACTCTCGTTCTCGCCAAGATCGGAAATTGTCTCGCGGTCAGACAGCCGCAGCGCGTATTTCCCTTTCAACTCGGGGCGCAAATAGCTCCCAATACCGCCAGCGGCGCCGGTCATCAAAATCGCCTTCATCGCAACTACCCTTCGGACTAGACCTAAACGGGATACACGAGGCTGTTCGGGACTAAGCTCGAATCGTACACGCAGCGTTTCTGTTTGAATCGGTGTTTGCCGTCATCTCGGGACCTTTCTAAATTTTACGCCACAAAGTGAAACTCTGTGTCGTCCCCTGGGTCATTCTCTCTGGCCACCTCACGCCAAAGGAATTAGGTTTTACAACCATATTTTACAGCTCAGGCAGAGCGAGATGACGAGCCAAAGATTTGTCGTTGTTGGCGCCGGACATGCGGGCGGCCGCGCAGTCGAGGCAATGCGGAATGCTGGTTTCGACGATGAGATCATTTTGATTGGCGATGAGCCCCATCTACCCTACGAGCGTCCTCCGCTCTCGAAAGAAGTCCTGCAGTCAAAACCCGACTACGAGTTCCCTTTCATCCGGCCCCGCAAATATTTCGACGAGCAGAATATCGAACTCATGCTCGGTGTCGCTGCGAGTACAATTGATCCGGCTGCGAAAACCGTCTCTCTCGCAAATGGTGAGACGGTTTCCTATGACAAACTCCTACTCACGACCGGTGGACGTGTCCGCAAATTGCCGATACCCGGCAGCGAGCTGACGGGCACGCATTATTTGCGCACGCTCGACGATGCAAACGCCCTTGAAGCAGCCCTCAGCGAAGGCGCAAATCTCGTAGTTGTCGGCGGCGGTTTCATCGGGCTTGAAGTGGCGGCGAGCGCGCGCCAACGCGGTTGCGCGGTGACGGTGCTGGAAATCGCAGACCGGCTCATGGCCCGCGGCGTCCCGCCTGCAGTGTCTTCCTACTTTCTCGATCTACATCGCGAGAACGGGGTCGACATCCGGCTTTCGAGCGAGATTGAACGGATCGTAGGTACGGATACAGTTTCTGGCGTCACCACCCAGTGCGGCGAGCTATTGACCGCGGATGCCGTGGTCATCGGTGTGGGTGTTATTCCGCATACCGGTCTTGCCGAGGACGCGGGTCTCCATGTCGAAGATGGTATAGTGGTCGACGAATATTGCCGCACTTCGGCACTGGACATTTATGCCGCAGGTGATGTGACCCGACATCACAACACTCATGCCGGGAAAGGTATCCGGCTCGAGGCATGGCAGTGTGCCCAGAACATGGCGATCGCCGCGGCCAAAATCATGTGCGGAGACGAAACGCCCTATTCGGAAGTGCCCTGGATGTGGTCCGATCAGTTCGATACCAATCTGCAGGTCGCCGGGGTTCCCGACAGTTGGGATGATATCGTCATGCGCGGAGACCCGTCGACGGGCGCATTTATCGGATTCGTTGGTGGGGACCAGGGTATATCAGGCGCGGTCACGATCAATCAGCCACGGGACATGCGGTTGGCCCGCCGAATGATGGCTTCAGGCAAATCCTACACTGCCGATGAATTGGCTGACGAAGCGGTTTCCATGCGCGAACTGTCGAAACGCTGAGACTTGGCGGCACCCCGGCCTATACTGAATCGTCATGAACGATACCCACGACCGGACGACCCATGAAACGGTAGAGACCCCTTCCGGAAAGGGCGCATCCGACGAGAATTTCCCCGTGGGCTCCTTCCTGATCCCGCGCGTATTGCGGCCGCATGTTGCGGTCTTCTATGCATTCGCGCGTGCGATAGACGATGTGGCGGACAATCCCGATTTGGCGCCGGAAGAGAAGATCGAGCGTCTCGATGGTTTCGATCAAGCCGTTATGGGGTTGAATGAAGATCCTGCTTTCGAGAAGGCCCATATCGTCCGTTCGAGTCTGATCTATACCGGCGTGCCGATACAACACTGTCGCGACCTCGTATCGGCGTTCAAACAAGATGCCGTCAAACTGCGTTACGACGATTGGGATGATCTGATCGATTATTGCGATCGGTCGGCGGCACCGGTCGGGCGATACCTATTGGATCTCCATGGAGTTTCGAAGGACCTGTATCCGGCGTCCGATGCGCTATGCAATGCATTGCAGGTGATTAATCACCTGCAGGACTGTCAGGACGACTATAAGAGCATGGACCGCGTTTACCTGCCTCAAGATTGGATGCGGGCGGCAGGTATCGACGTGACGGCGCTCGACAACCCTTTCGCCGGAAGAGGTCTACGTCAGGTCATTGATTTGTGTCTCCATGAGACATCAGAGCTCCTCTTGCTGGCGCGGCAGCTCCCGCAACCAATGTCGAGCCGCCGTCTAGCAATGGAATCGGCGGCGATTATTCAAATCGCCGAGCGTCTTGTTGCTGAACTGCGGATGCGGGACCCTTTGGCGGAACGCGTCGCTCTCACCAAGCCGCAATACCTGCTCTGCTGCGCGCAGGGCATTCAACGCTTGTTTTTCGGTCGGTGATACCCGATATCAGGGTCGGCATGGAGTTCACCATCCGGCCTTGTCGGCGCATGAGGGACGAACCGACGGAGCTTTCGCGAGATGACGAACAAGATACTCACATCAGACCAAGTAGCAGACTTTAGCAGAGACGGATTTCTGATTGCGCGAAGCCTGTTCAGTCCTGAAGAGATGACGGGCCTTGCAGCCTGGACCGATGAGGTCGAGGCATGGCCCGAGACCGCCGGACGCCACATGATGTATTTCGAGAACAGCCTCAAAAGGGACGGTGCGCGCATACTGAACCGCCTTGAGAATTTTTATCCCTTCCACGCCGGGTTCCGCGACCTTTTCGACGGCATTAAGCTGCGAGGCGCTACTTCCGACCTGCTCGGTGAAGAAGCGGTGCTCTACAAGGACAAGATCAACTTCAAATTGCCGGGCGGTGACGGCTTCAAGCTGCACCAGGATCAACAGGCGGGATGGGGCACATACGCCGATTTCTTCATTACCGCATTGGTGAGCATTGATGCAGCGACTGAAAAGAACGGGTGCCTGGAACTCGTTGCCGGCTTGCATTCCGACGGTTTGATCGGAGAAGAATGGGAGCCGATGACCGAGGGTGACCTGGCGGGAAAGCCACTGATATCATGTCCTACGGCGCCGGGAGACGTTGTGTTTTTCGACTCATTTTGTCCGCATGGTTCCGGACCGAATATGACCGACGGAAAGCGGCGGGTGCTTTACGTGACGTACAACGCCGCATCCGCAGGCGATCATCGCGAACAATACTATATGGATAAACGGCAATCCTATCCGCCCGATATAGAACGTGACCCCTCAAAGGATTACGTCTTCCGCGTCTAAGCGGAGGCGATCAACGCCGAAATGCCAAACTTCCTGATCGTTTGTGCATCAGCGGCCTGTTTGATCTGGTTCTGGTTATTGCTTTCGCACTACGGGTTCTGGCGCGCCGATCAGCGCTTGCAGAGCGGTCGGGCGGACCAGTCGGCCTGGCCGAGTGTGGTCGCCGTAATTCCCGCACGCAACGAAGCGGACGTCATCGCCACAACGATGACAAACCTCGCGAAACAAGAATACCCTGGCGCTTTCGAGATCCTCCTGATTGATGACCATTCCGATGACGGCACGGCCAATACCGCGCGGAACGCAGTCGACGGTAACCGATTAAAAGTGCTGGATGCACCGCCGCTGCAACAGGGATGGACAGGTAAACTTGCGGCGATGAACTATGGAGTGGAACAGGCGCGCATACTGTTTCCGGAGCATTCCTACGTGCTGTTTACGGATGCCGACATCGCCCATCCCCCGGATGCCGTGCGGCGGCTCGTGTGGAAGGCACAGGCGGAGAACAAGAACCTCGTGTCGTTGATGGTGCGACTTCATTGCGAACGATTCTGGGAGCGTTTGTTGATCCCGGCCTTCGTTTTCTTCTTTCAGAAACTCTTCCCCTTCCCGGCCGTCAACGATAACCACTCTCCAATAGCAGCGGCGGCGGGCGGCGTCATGTTAATACGGCGTAGCGCGCTGGAGACCGCAGGCGGCCTTTCCGTAATACACGATAATCTAATCGACGATTGCGCCCTCGCCGCCCTTATCAAGGGTACCGGAGGTTCAATCTGGCTCGGCTTGGCCGATCACGCGTATAGCGTCCGACCATACACTGGCCTCCCGGACATATGGCGCATGGTTGCGCGAACGGCCTACACACAACTGAATTATGCGCCGTTGAAATTATTTGGCGTCATTCTCGGTATGGCGCTCGTCTACCTAGCCGGGCCGTTGATATTCATGCTCGCACCCCTCCATGACAACGCAACAGCGTCTTCCTTGGGTCTCCTAGTTTGGATTCTCATGGCCTGCGCCTACGCACCGACGATCATTTACTACCGCCAATCGGTTCTGCTGGCAGCGAGTTTACCCTTGGCCGGATTTCTCTATACGTTGATGACCGTTGATTCGGCCAGTCGACACTGGCAAAGGAAGGGTGGTCTGTGGAAGGGGCGAACCTATTAGGGTCACGCCGGGGTTTCCCATATTAAATCAATCCTCTAGTATCGCTTTAATAACTATTGCGCGCCGTTCACAACCGAATGGATTACGGCACAAGGAGTAGTTCCGTGACAAACTCGACGACCCAGACGCCATTGTTGGACGTTATATCGGATCCTTCGGATTTGCGTGGTTTGCCTG
>CAXGSZ010000061.1:0-8989 GCA_964012455.1 uncultured Alphaproteobacteria bacterium | reverse complement strand
CGATCAGCGCCGAGGGAATAATACGCGGATCCTTCGTCAAGCCGATGCCAAAATACACAGCCATGCCCAGAAACACGGCGAGCGGAAGCAAGTAGAAAAGTCGTTTCATCGCGTCTTATTCTGCAGGTGCCCGCGCTGCCGCGCCAACCCGGAGTTTGCGCGAGGGCGCGCCGATCCGCAGCCTGCGGTCTGTAAGGGAGACGAGACCACCCATCACCATGACGACGGAACCGATCCAGAGCCATGGAACCAGCGGCTTGTAGAAGAGTCGTGTTGTCCATCCGCCTTGGCCGTTCGGCTCTCCCAGCACTGCATAGAGGTCATACATCGCCGTGGTCAATATCGCGGCTTCGGTCGTGTCTTGTCCCGAGACGAGGTACTGCCGCCGTTCCGGCTGTAACACTGTCAAAATCCGACCGCCGTCCTTCACGGTAAAGTTTCCGCGCTCGGCCACGTAATTCGGTCCACGAATGCGATCGGCGCCGTCAAATACGAACTCGTAGCTAGAAACATTCACCTTGTCGCCCGGCTTCATGATCTGAATGCTCTCGATCTGCCAGAGACCCGCGCCCGTTATACCCGCGACCGTAATGGCGAGCCCAAAATGGGCCACGGTCATACCCCAGGCAGCGCGGGGTAATCCCGCAGCACGCTTGAGAACTTCTGCGAAGGCCACCCGGCCAACACCGACCCGTTCTCCGAGTTCAAGCAATGCAGATGCACCGAGCCAAACCGCAAGTCCGATACCGAGTGCGCCGAAAACCGTCTTACCCCAGGTGAGATATGCCGTGATCAATGCGACCATTCCCGCAAGCAGGAAAGCCATCTTGAGGCGCCCGAGCGCTCCCGCCAGATCCGCCCGTTTCCACGGTAATAAGGGCCCGATGCCGAGTGCTACCACCAGCGGTACCATCAACGGAATGAATGTCGCGTTGAAGAATGGCGGTCCGACGGAAACCTTGTCGCCGTCGAACGCTTCGAGAAACAGCGGGTAAAGCGTGCCCAGGAGCACAGTGGCAGCCGCAGTCGTCAGCAGTAGGTTGTTAAACACCAATCCGCCTTCACGGCTGATCGGCTGAAACAGTCCACCGCTTTGCAGCATCGGGGCCCGCCACGCGTAGAGCGCGAGACTGCCCCCAATCGCGATGACCAGAAGGCCGAGAATGAATACACCGCGATCGGGATCTGTAGCAAAAGCGTGAACCGACGTCAGAACACCCGAGCGCACGAGGAAAGTGCCGATTAGGCTTAGCGAGAACGTGATAATGGCGAGTAGGATGGTCCAGCTTTTCAGAGCATCGCGCTTTTCGACGACAACCGCCGAGTGAAGCAGCGCAGTGCCGACCAGCCATGGCATGAAGGACGCGTTTTCCACTGGGTCCCAGTACCACCATCCGCCCCATCCGAGCTCATAATAGGCCCACCAACTGCCAAGGGCGATGCCGGCAGTCAAAAAAAGCCATGCGAGCAAAGCCCAGGGCCGAACCCAGCGTGCCCAGGCGGCGTCGACCTTACCTTCGATCAGAGCGGCGACAGCGAAAGAGAAAGAGATCGAAAAGCCGACATAGCCGGCATAGAGAATTGGCGGATGGAGCGCCAAGCCGGGATCTTGCAACAACGGATTGAGACCTTTTCCGTCAAGCGGCGCCGGAACCAGGCGATCGAACGGATTCGATGTCAGGACCATAAATAGCAGAAAGCCAACGGAAATCATGGCCTGGACTGCGAGTGTCCGCGACTTCAGCCCAGGTGGCAGGTTGCGCCCGAAACCAGCGACGATTGCACCGAACAGAGCCAGGATTAGGACCCAAAGAAGCATTGATCCTTCGTGATTACCCCATACGCCGCTGATCTTGTAGATCATCGGTTTCAGCGAATTCGAATTCTCTGCGACATTTTGCACGCTAAAGTCACTGGTCACGTAGGCAAAGGTCAGCGCCAGAAACGCTATGGTCAGCAGACCCAACTGTGCTGTGGCCGTCGGGCTTGCGACAGCCATCCAGGCGCGGTTATTGCGGGCCGCGCCGATCATCGGCATGATGGACTGCGCGACGGCGACGCAGAGTGCGAGAATCATCGCGAAATGGCCAATTTCTACGATCAATTCTTGCCATCCTCGCCTGTCGCATGTTTCCACTTGCCGGACTTCTTCAACGCCTCGGCGATTTCAGGCGGCATATAGTTCTCGTCGTGTTTCGCCAGCACCTCACGCGCGACAAACACACGTTCCGGATTGAGCGAACCCTCGGCGATCACGCCCTGACCTTCGCGGAAGAGATCAGGCAGAATACCGCGATAGCTGACCTTGACCGCGTGGCCGAGGTCCGTCACCACAAAGTTTGTCACAAGACCGTTTTCCGCCTTTTTGATGGATCCTTCCTTCACCAGTCCCCCCATACGGAAGTGCTGGCCCGAGGCAATGGCCTTCGCTTGGATATCGCTCGGGCTATGAAAGAAAACGATATTGTCTTCGAGGGCGGTGAGCACGAGGGCAGCTGCCATGCCCAGCATGGTCAGGCCCGTCAGGACAATATAGAGCCGCCGTCGTTTACGCATCGCCGCCGGAGTGCGCGGTCTTACTGTTGCCGTCATACCTCATCTCCATCATCCACTCCGCGCCGTTTGCGCCGGAGAAGGTCGAGGTGGCGTTCGCGCTGACGCATCGTATGCAGGGTATGCGCCAGAATACTGACAATAACGGCCGTGGCGATCATGTAGGCAGGCCAAATGTAAATGCCGTGTCCGCCCATTTCGAAGTATTCACTCACGCTCTCCGCTCCGTTCTCTTTAACCGCGCGCTTCGGCCAATTGGATGTTGCGAATTTTTGCTGCGGCAATTTCGCTACGAACCCGGAGAACAAGGATCGTTACGTAAAAAAACGTGAATCCGAACGCCATGAGCAGGAGCGGCCAAAGCATCGAACTGTGCACCGCGGGCACATCAAGCCGGGTCACGCTCGCGGGCTGATGCAATGTATTCCACCAATCGACGGAAAATTTAATGATTGGCAGGTTCACGGCGCCGACCAGAGCCAAAACGGCCGAAGCCTTGGCGCCACGTGCCGGATCGTCGAAGGCATTGTTCAGCGCGATATAGCCGAGATACAGGAAAAACAGGATCAAAACCGACGTGAGGCGGGCATCCCAGACCCACCACGTGCCCCACATCGGCTTACCCCAAAGTGACCCCGTCGCAAGGCAGATTATGGTAAATCCCGTGCCAACAGGGGCGCTCGCCTTGGCAATCAAATCGGCAAGTGGGTGCTTCCAGATCAGCGCCATGGCACTCGAAATGACCATTGACGAGTAGATAAAAAGTGCCATCCACGCAGAAGGTACGTGCACGTACATGATCCGCACGGTTTCTTTTTGCTGGTAGTCCGGCGGCGAGACAAATAACGCCAAATAGAGACCGACACCGATGCACAGGATCGACAGGCCGGCGCTCCACGGCATGATGCCCTTTCCGATCCTAAGAAATCGATTGGGGTTCGCGAAACGAAACATTGGCAAAATATAGGGGTTCCCGTCAATTTTCGCCCGTAAAATTTCCGGCATCTCGATGCGGCATTTGCCCCTGTCATTCGCACGCCTGCCGCAGTGACGCCGAAGCGGCCCAGGTCGCGAGTGGGATGGCCGCTACGAGCATCGCGCCAAGTATTAAGAGATGAGGCCGGACCGATAAACCGCCGATCGCAGCGTCAATTGCGGAGACCCCAAAAATCAGCAGCGGGATATAAAGCGGCAGTATCAGCAGCGACACCAACACGCCGCCGCGCCGGGCACCAAGTGTCAGCGCCCCGCCGACGGCGCCGATAAAACTGGACACGGGGGTGCCAAGCAACATTGACAGAAGTAGCACGCCATAACCCTCAACCGGCATATTCATGAACACCGCCAACAAAGGCGTTACGATGATCAGGGGCAACCCGGTCAACAGCCAATGGGCGGCGACCTTTGCCAGGACCAAGAGTTCGAGAGGTACCGGGGAAAGCAGCAACAATTCGAGTGAGCCGTCCTCATAATCGTGCTGAAACAAACGATCTAGAGACAACATCGTCGACAGCAGGGCCGCAACCCAGATCACGCCCGGCCCCATACGAGCCAGCAGGTTTGGCTCCGAGCCGACACCCAATGGAAACAACGTCACGGTAATGACGAAAAACATCAGCACAATAAAAGCGTCGAACCCCTGGCGCAGCGCCAGACGCAGGTCGCGAAGCACAATCTGTCCACACACCCGCATCATGTTTCCAGCCGCCTATTTGGGGAAAACTGCGATACGTCCAATGTCGATGCATCAGCCAAGCCCAAATCCGCATGGGTAGATGCGACGACTGCGCCACCGTGTCCCTTATGTTCGACAATCAATCCCCGAAGCGCGTCGAGCGATGCGGCATCAAGCGCTACGCTGGGTTCGTCCAGCAACCAGACGCTAGCGTCGAGCGCGACGAGGCGCGCCAATGCCAGGCGTCGCTTCTGTCCCGCCGACAGGAACCGCGCCGGCAACTCAGCGAGCGCCGTCAGATCAAAAGCCTCCAATCCCGCCTCGGTATTGCCGCCTCCATGCAGCGCAACCCAGAATGCGAGATTCTCCCGCACGGTCAACGTGGGTTTCGCGGCATCGTAGTGACCCACGTAATGGATATCAGCACGATGGGCCGCCGGGTCGGCAAGGCAATCGACACCACGATGGCGTATGGCACCCTCTGCCGGAACGCCAAGCCCTGCCATCAGGCGCAACAAACTTGTTTTACCACTCCCGTTTCGTCCCGTGAGCAATAGGGCGCCGCCATCATGAACGGTGAAATCGAGGCGCGAGAAAACCCGGTGGTTGCTGCGGATGCAGGTTAGATTTTCGCCAGAAAGCGGAGCAAACATTTCAGCCGGAGGTCACTGTTTCGACCTTTAGAAGATAGCAAAGTCCTCCCGGAAAGAAACGCAAGAGGTGGCGACAGAAAAGTATCGTTTCAGCAAAAAGGAGACGGCCGCCGGGGGTGGACCGGCGACCGCCGACCAGGACGGCCCGCAATTCGGACCGTTTGGGAGACCTTCAGTTAGCCTCCTCTGAGAGGGGAAGTCTCAGTGGTGCTAAGAAAACTCCGGAGTGTGACAACGATTGGGTCGGATTAAGGCGAGATTGTGGCTTTCCGTTCGGCGACCGAGGCGAAAATAGACCGGGTCAAACAACGCGGGCGACAAGGACCCAAGATCGACGTGCGCAAGGAAGACGGCCACGTCATTACGCGGATCGGCGCCACCGATAACGGCGGGATGTACGACATCGTCTTCGTTACCTTCGACAAGGATCATTTTACTGAGATCAAACCCGGGGAGAAACGAGGCCGCACCTTGGTCGCTGCCCGCGTCGTCCGCGAGCACGAAATACTCGGTACCTGGAGCGGAAAGCCTACTGACCTGCGAATACCCAAGAAGGTAAAGCTCGGAAACGGTGACTGTGCCCTGATCGTTCAGAAGTGCGAATACGGTGAGATCGTCGTCGCGGTCAGCCTGCCTTTCGACAGCTGAGCGCTGCCGCCTTAATCCCCTTGGACGCCAAACGCATTCGCCATTGCATGGGACATCCGCCGCGCATAGGCCGCCGGATCCATTACCGGTTCGCCTTCGACAATCCGCGCCTGATCAAGCAAAAGATGGGCCGCGTCCTTAAGCGCATCGACCGCTCCCGATTCGCTTGCACGGCCCGCCAGACTGGCGATCAGGGCGTGCCTGGGATTTAGTTCCAGGACCCGCGGTTGTACCGCATCCAACTGTCCCTGCTGCTTCAACAACCGCTGCAGATTCATGTCGAGGTCGTTTTCGCCGGCTACCAGGCAAACCGCGCTGTCGGTCAAACGCGCGGACTCTCGGACATCCTGCACCGCTTCGCCAAGTTCCAGCTTGATCAGCGCCACAAGAGCGTCCATTCCCGCAGTGGTCTCGTGCGCCGCCTCGTCCCTTTCGGTGAGATTGTCACCCTCAATCTTATCGAGGTCTGCGCCACCGCGAGTTACGGATTTGAACGGCGTCGTTTCGAACACGCCGACGGTTGGAATCCAAAACTCATCGATCGGGTCGGTCATGAGGAGGACTTCGACGCCCTTGGCCTTGAACCCCTCCAACTGCGGACTGCGCTGGATCACGTCAATATCGTCGCCGGAAATATAGTAGATGGCTTCCTGGCCGTCCTTCATCCGGCCGATATATTCATCCAAACCGACAAGCGCGTCGCTGGCAGTTGACCGAAACCGGATGAGTTTCATGAGTTTCTCGCGATGCTCGAAGTCCTCGTACAAGCCTTCTTTCAGAACCGGACCGAAGGCTTCCCAGAACCCCACATAAGCATCCGCCTCTTTCTCGGCTTTCTCCGACAATGCGTTGAGCACGCGGCTCGTCACACCCGCCTTGATACGGGCCAGGACTGGGCTGTTCTGCAGCAGCTCGCGGCTCACGTTCAGCGGTAAATCTTCGGAATCGATCACGCCACGCATAAACCGCAGCCAGGATGGCAGGAGATGCTCGCAGTCGTCAGTGATAAAGACTCTCTTTACGTAGAGCTTTACGCTGCATTTGCGCTCCGGGTGGTAAATATCGAAGGGCCGCGCGGTCGGAACATAGAGCAGGCCCGCATATTCAATCATGCCCTCGGCCCGGAAATGCAGCGTCAGCCAAGGATCATCCAGTGCATGCGATACGTGGTGGTAGAACTCCTTGTGCTCCGCCTCGTCAACCTCCGATTTCGGTCGCGCCCAAATCGCCGAAGCCTGGTTCAGCCGTTCACCAACCGGCGCATCCTCGCCACCTCCGACCTCGGTTAATGAAATTGGAAAGGCGATGTGATCCGAGTATGTCTTGACGATTTGACGAATTCGCGACCCGTCGAGATACTCTTTGGCGTCCTCTTTCAATTGCAGGACTATCTCCGCACCGCGATCGGCATCGGCCGCCGGCTCGATAGTGAATTCACCGAGACCGTCGGAATGCCAGCACCACCCGGCATCGTCGCCCGCCTTGCGGGTCGTTACGGTCACTTCGTCCGCCACCATAAAGGCGGAGTAGAACCCAACGCCGAATTTGCCGATCAGATTGATGTCGCCGCTCTCTCGGGGTGCATCCTCTTTCTTGCCACCGGACACCGAATCAAGAAAAGCCGCTGTACCGGATCGCGCGATAGTGCCCAGATTGTCGATAAGATCCTGCTGATCGAAGCCGATGCCGTTGTCGGCGATCGTCAAGGTCTTTTCGTCTTTATCGAACTTGAGATCGATCCGATACGCGCTATCGCCCGAGGCAAGCGCTTCGTCCGTGAGCGCGGCGTAGCGCAGCTTGTCGCAAGCATCCGACGCATTGGAAATTAACTCGCGCAGAAAAATCTCTTTTTCGCTGTAAAGCGAATTGGCGACGATGTTCAGCAAACTGCTGACTTCTGCTTGAAAATGATGGTGCTCACCACCACTAACGATTTCGTCCGACGCGGTTTTCTCGTTTGCTTCGGTCATGATGAAATCCCCAAGGCTAAATTAACCAAAGAATATGTGGAGCGGGAGCCCAACCCGCAAGCCCCCGTCGGAGAATGATTGACAGACCGATTTCGAACGTAAGCGCCAGCGCCTCGTAGTGCAGTTCTCAGCGGACGTTTTACTCCCGGACGGGCATGCCGACTTGACGCTGGACCTGATCCAATCAACCGGAACCACGTTCGGCGACGGCAGCATGCATCGGTTACCGGGATTCCGCGCCGCCCGACAGCGCGAAACGTATAGTGCGGCCATCGGCGACGCCAATGCAATCCGATCTCGCCTGAATCTATTGGCGAAGCTACGCACGACGGAAGTTTACATGGCTACTGTCGAGAAGAACACGCACGGCAGCTGGCTCCTCGTTGAAAATCATTGTCCGATCTGCGCCGCCGCCCGCGCTTGCAACGGGTATCTGCGCCGCGGAGCTGGCTTTCTTCCAAACTGCACCCGGAGATGACGTAGCTGTCGAACGTACAGATCATATTCCGGCGGGGGCGCGGCGGTGTGCCTATCTCGTGACCGCGCGGAAGGACACGTGATTTCCGGATCGGCAGAAGTTATAATCAAAAGATGTCCGAAGCACCGACAAAACCACCCGGTCTCGATGAGGCCTCGCTCGCCTTTCTGCATAACTGGGAGCCTGCCAAACGCCACGAACGGCCGCTTACCGAAGGCGGCAAGCAATTCGAGCTCGTCTCAGATTTTGCGCCTTCCGGCGATCAGCCGCAGGCGATCGAGGAGCTTGTGGAGGGCCTGGAAGGTGGCGCACGCGACCAGGTCCTGCTGGGCGTTACCGGCTCCGGTAAGACCTTCACCATGGCGCATGTTGTTCAAAAAATGCAGCGGCCCACCATCATCCTTGCGCCCAACAAGACGCTGGCCGCGCAGCTCTACGGCGAGATGAAGGAATTCTTCCCGAACAACGCGGTCGAGTATTTTGTTTCCTACTATGACTACTACCAGCCCGAAGCCTATGTTCCGCGCACTGACACCTATGTCGAGAAAGAAGCGTCGGTGAACGAGCAGATCGACCGGATGCGCCACTCGGCAACCCGCTCGCTCCTCGAACGCGATGACGTGGTGATCGTGGCCAGCGTGTCCTGCATTTACGGTATCGGCGCAGTCGAGACCTATTCCCAGATGGTCGTGACGGTGAAATCGGGTGCGCGCATCGAGCCGTCAGATCTGCTTCGCGAGTTGGTCGAGCTGCAATACCGGCGCAATGACGGCAATTTCCACCGGGGTACATTCCGGGTGCGTGGCGACACGATTGAAATTTTCCCGGCGCATTATGAAGATAGGGCATGGCGCATTTCGCTTTTCGGCGACGAGGTCGAGGCGATACACGAGTTCGACCCATTGACCGGCGAGAAAGCCGGCGAACTTGAGACTGTCCGCGTCTACGCCAACAGCCACTATGTCACGCCAAAGCCAACCCTGCAGCAAGCCGTGGTCGGGATACGCCAGGA
>CAXGSZ010000060.1:0-9011 GCA_964012455.1 uncultured Alphaproteobacteria bacterium | reverse complement strand
CCTTTCGATAGCCTGTCTCGGAATGCCGCTCGCCGGCCTATCCTTACTGAGAGGGCTTTCAGGCACGGGGCCGCGATATGACGAACTGCATTCACGCTCATGCGCGATGGGGAACCGGCAATCAATTGGGCGCGGCGAACCTGCTGGCGCCGGAGAACACGGTCGCGGCACTCTCCAGTGTGACGGAAGGACGGACCTACGATCTCAACCAGGTCATCTCGAGATGGGGGCGCCGCGGATCCCGCCCGTGCAGTCTCCCTGTGTGATTCACAGCGGCGCCACCGCTGCAAACGGCATCAAACGCCGCAGGGAAATGGGCGCGGAAAACGAGGCAGGATCGAGATGACCGTCCATGTCGGAACGCATATCGATGCGCTCGGTCATTTCACCAAAGGCGACCAAATGTAAGGCGGGCGCAGCGCATAAAACGAGGCTGGCGACTTCGGCCTCCACAATCTTTAAATCGAACATGCCCCGCCGATGATCTCCCGCAGAATCTGCATCGACGTCTCGAGCCTCGATGGCGGCGACCATCTCGAGGCCGGCCGGGCGGTCGCGCGCGACGATCTGGAACGCATGCTGGGAAAAAGTGGCGTGGAACTGCGCCCGACCGACGCCGTTTGCATTCATACGGGATGGGGTCATTTCTTCATGACGGACAATGACAAATACGTCAGTGACGAGCCCGGGATTGAGCTTGGCGCGGCTGAATGGCTTACCGGGACAGGACGTGCTCGCTATTGGGTGCGACAACATGGCGGTGGAGGTTCTGCCGGACACGGACCATCGCAAGACCATAATGCCGGTCCGTCAACACACTCTGGTCGAAGCGGGGGTCTACCTCATCGAGAACCTGGTGACCGAACACCTCGTTCGGGACGGCGTCTCAACGTTCTGCTTCATCCTGCTGCCAGTAAAGTTCAAGGGAGCCACCGGATCACCGGTAATGCCGGTCGCACTCATTTAGCGTCCACAAGCTCACGCAAGGTACCCCGTTTCGCGGACCATTAGTCTTTGCGACAAGCCATTATGACTAAAGCTGTTGCCCTCGGCCAGATGGTCGGCCCGGAACTCGTCAGCGTCCTTAACGACATCTATACCGGATTTGGGCCCGCACTAATGTCAACATGGGGAGCGGTTCTGGCCCTGACCATTTTGCTGGCTTCGTCCTCTTACAGGCCGCTGGCGACCGAAAGGACGCCTCTTCACCGAGATGCATCCCACTAAAGTCTGCTGACAATATCCGCATTCGTCCTAACTCAGATACCAGGAGCCGCTCTGAGGGAGGGAAACGATATGCGGAATATGCGAACCTTGACGGACGCACAGCGCCTGCAGTGGGAAACGGACGGCTATATCGTCCTGGAAGGCGCGCTAAGCCCGGACGAGGTTGCGTTCTTCAGCGACGAACTCGACGAGGTCCGTAAACAGCCAGGGTATGAGCCGCGCCCAGGCGAGCTGCCGCGCGGCCATTACGGCTGGGTCGATCACGCCGACGATCTCGATGCGGACGGGTTCATGGACCGGCGCGACCTGTTGCCCTATCACAAAGCGTTCCGCGACCTGATCGACAAGCCGGAAATCTTTGACCTCGTCGTCGACATCATGGGGCCGTATATCCTGTTTAGTATGTCACAGGCGATCGTGCGCGCCTCGACCGACATCTTCCCGGGGTACACCCATACCGACGGCGGCGAAGGTCTGCGGCGCATCCGCGTGTCCGAAACGAGCCGACCGATCGCGATAAAGGCTATGTATCTGCTGTCCGATGTCGAGGGCAGGGACGCTGGCAATTTCACGGTGTTCCCGGGCAGTCATCTTCGACGCTTCCCAGAAGACAATTCCGAATTGAACCCGCATACGCCGGGCGCCGTACAGCTCGAGGGCAAGGCGGGCGACTGTTATCTCTTCAGTCATTCGCTCTGGCACGGTCCCGCACCGAACCATTCGGGTCAGGGACGCAAGACCTTGCTATATAACTATTGCCAGATGTTCGTGCGCGCCTACGATCTCGGGCAGGTACCGCACGACATCGTTGAGAAATGTACTCCACGCCAGCGCCGATTGCTCGGCGACCTCGGTTATGAGTTCCGGCCAGGTTCGTATTTCTATGTGCCGGAGGATCAAAAAGAGGTGATTTACGGGACCGCGGCCTAAAGAGCGGGGGAGGAAAGAACCATGAATGACCTGCTGATTAAGGACGTTGAAATTTACGACGGGATGGGCAGCGGGCCGGTCAAAGACAATGTCTGGGTCGAGATCCTCTGACACCAGGAAGTCACGCGGACATGGTCTTGTTCGATCCCGCAACAATTGGCGTGGGTGCCCCGCAAGGCTTGCCTGGCCTGCCGGGCGGCGGCCCACGGACCATTCGCAAACCGGTCGGTATTCACAGTGTGTGGATAAACGGGACTCAAGTGCATAACGAAAGCGACTATATCTCGCACCAAAAGGGACCGGGCCAAGTACTGCGCGATTTCGCTGCTTAGAGGTTTATCGCCTAACCGAGCTGGCGGGCCAGACACTCGCATAGCGCATCGCTGCTCGCCGGGTCGACGTCGAGATGCGTGACGACCCGAATCCTGCGTTCTCCGAAGGCACCGATGATCACACCTTCCTTCAGCAGAGCCGCTTCGATTTCCGGAGCACTCGGCGCGTCCTCAGCAACGTTGAAGATGACGATATTGGTGTCCGCCGGCAGTACAGCGGCTACGCCCGGCAGCTGCGCGATTCGTCTTGCAATACCAGCCGCCAGCGCGTGATCCTCGGCAAGTCGGTCGACATTGTAGTCGAGCGCATAAAGGCACATTGCGGCGAGCACACCTGACTGACGGAGGGCTCCCCCGGAACGCTGCTTGATCCGCCACGCCCGGGCAATGAAGTCTTTCGTGCCCGCCAACACCGCTCCGACCGGAGCACCGAGGCCTTTTGAGAAATCGATCCAACAGGAATCATAACCGGCGGCGAGGCGATCCGCCGCCACACCCGACTTGATGGCCGCGTTGAGCAGACGCGCCCCGTCCATATGGGTGGCGAGCCCCGCTTCCTTTGCAGTGTCCGCGACACCGTCGAGCGTTTCCAGCGGCCAGACCGCACCGCCCGCCATATTCGCGGTCTGTTCGACTACGACGAGGCGGCTGATCGGTGCATAGCGCGAGAGGGGACGGATCGCGGCGACGACCTGATTTGGTTCGAAGACGCCATTGGTTCCGTCCAGCGGTTGCACCATCACACCGCTTATCGCTGCCGGCCCTCCGGTCTCAAAATTAATCAGGTGACAGGACCGCTCACAGATCACTTCGTCTCCCGGCTCCGTATGCACGCGGATTGCAATCTCGTTGCACATGGTCCCGGATGGCAGGAATATAGCGGCTTCCTTGCCGAGCAGAGCCGCCACCCGCTCACAAAGAGCGAGCGTCGTTGGGTCTTCGTCTTTCTGCTCGTCCCCGACTTCGGCCGCCAAGACGGATTCCAGCATGGCCCGGCTCGGCTTGGTCTTAGTATCCGAATAGAAATCGTGCATGCGTCTCCGTCTCCTCTCGATATCCCGGCTTGAACTCAAGCAATGGGATCGACATAGCCCGGGTCGTCGACATTGACGTCCGACCCGCATTCTCCAATGCGGACAAACATGTAGTGGCAATCTTCCTCGCCGTCGATGATATTAGAGCGATGAATCACATCGCGCCAAAAACCGCATAATCGCTCGGACCCATGGTGAAGGATTTTTCGCCTGTCTCCCCCCAATCGACCCAAATTGTGCCGGCGAGCATTTACATGATGCTGTCTGGGTCGGCGTGGTAATGCAATTGGCTGAGGACGTTCTTCGCGGTCACCGTGCATTCACCAACTCACAGGCCACACGGATTGAATGTGGTGCGCCAGTTTTGTCCCGGTATGTTAGACAGATTGTTACCGCCTACGAGGATGATGTCGTCGTCGAAAAGGCTCTCACGCATGGGAATTTCCAAAGGGATATCTCTCCGACGGCACAGCAGACTTCGAATTGCCCCTCCGAAAGGGCCAATTTGCATAGATCATGGGCACCGTTGGATGCGGTGGCACACGATCTACTTCTAGGATGAACCAGGGAAGCATTAAACATGCCGAGAGTTGCCGAAAGTTTTGATCCACAAGCCACCGAATGGCGGCACATTACTGACCCGGACGAAAAGACGTTTCTGATCGATTTTGAATACAGCCTTCTCGGTTACGATGCTGAGAACGGGCGTCTCGATATGTTACTCCGCTTTCCGGACAATGGCGGTCATTGCCATCGTCATCGGCATATTGCGGCAACAGCTACCTTGGTTCTCGAAGGCGAGCAGCACGTCACGGAGACTCTGCCCGACGGATCGACAAAAACCGTCGTACGCAAGAAAGGTGACTACGCGTTGGCGGAATCAGATGCGACGCCACATATGGAACGCGGCGGACCGGAAGGCGCCACAGTATTTCTGTCGATGTCCGCACCGGACGGCAGGCTTTTCGAGTATTTCGACGAGGATATGAACAGCATCCGGATCCTGACCATCAAGGAATACGTTCAAGCCTGGAACAAGGGTTCCGTTCCCGGATCAGTCGAAAGACCCGAATTCAGCGCGGCTTAGATTGCCAGGTCCTTGATGAAATAGTCCTTGATGACGCTGTCAACGGTCGCGTCATTGAAACGGAAATCTTCCTCCAATCCGTTGAACGGCTTATACCGGAACCTCGGCTCATCTGGGTGCGCCTGTTGGCGGGCGTCGATGGCAACCTGGATCACGGCGGAACGTTCGAATATGCGCCGCTCGTCGTAGCAGACATTGTCACCTTCCATCGCCAGCGCGGCCTTTGCGCCGAGCACGGAGGAGCGGCGATGGAAGCCGAAGGTCAGGGAAATTCGCATATCCGGTGACGAGTTTGCGAAGGAACCGTGGAGCATCTGGCGATTTACGATCGTGACATCGCCGGCGTCGCATACGAGTGGCACCGCATCCGGTATTTGCTCGCTACCGCCATTTTCAGCAACCAGCGCCTTGATATCAATCTTGCCCCGTTTGTGCGAGCCCGGAACCACCCAAAGGCAATTGCCGAGCGTAGAGGGATAGAGCTGGACCTGGAAATTGAACCCGTGAATTCCCGGGTCCCAATCGGGTGAATCCCAATGCGTGACCCCGTCCTGATGCCAGGAGACGGAGCCGCCGAGCCCCGGCTGTTTGACGAATATGGCGTCATTAAAGGGCACGAAATCCTCGCCGTTGATCGCTTCCGCGACTGCGAGGAGCCCTGGATGACCGTAGAGGCAGAGACCGGAGGGCATCGACCGGCACATCGAATACATCAGGAAGACCACATAATCTGGCGCATCCGCGTCCGGTGTTGGCTGCGCCATCTGCGTCGGATGCCGTCCTCCCAGGATTTCCGTTCCACCCCAAGGGTCCGCCAACGGTTTCGCAAGCCTGTAGGGGATACGGGGGTAGTCGAGTCCAAGCGCCGGACGCCCCTTGGCGTCGACCTTCGCATCGGGAGCGACAGGTGCCCGTTCGATCATCTCAAGCGCGTCGGTCCTCAGATCCGCGATCTCATTCGGGTCGATTACACCCTCGAATATATAAAACCCATTCTCCCGGAATCGACGGAGGATCTCCGGGTCGAGCTTGCCGTCCTCTCCCAAAACAAGCGGCCCCCTATTTCCGATCGCATGTTCGCGATCGCGCCCGGCCTCGCCATAGTCCCGCAAATTCTGCGCATGTGCGTCGCGTGAGAGTGTCACTGCGTCATTCATCCCGCTCTCCTTCAGTCCCGGAATATTATCGCAATTCGGCGACCTGCCCAACCTACCCTCGAATCTCCTGCGGATCGTAAGAAGCACCCTGTCCTCCATAGCCGCCATCGACGTTTAAAATCGTACCCGTAGTCCAGATGCATTCGTTGGATGCAAAGAATAGCGCGGCATTCGCGACCGCTTCCACCGTCCCGTAGTCGCCCACGGGAATGCGCTCCGTATAGGCGCGTTTGCGGGTCGGTCCGTGATGACTGAGGCCGGTCTCGATCGGGCCAGGCGCGATGGCGTTGACCATTACGCCTTGGCCCGAGAGCTCGGTCGCCAGAACCTTGCAGATATGCATGGCCGCAGCCTTCGAAGCGCCGTAGGCCGCTCCGCCCATATTGCCGCGTTGACCCGAAATCGACCCGATCTGGATGATCCGGCCACCACCGGCGTCCACCATTCGGCGGGCCGCCGCCTGCGCCGTCAGCCACGAGCCGGTGAGGTTGATTCCGATCACTCGGTTCCACTCCTCGAGCGTCGTCTCGAGGGCCAACTTGTGCATACTGATGCCCGCATTGTTCACCAGGATATCGATCTTCCCGAAACGCGCCACTGTCTCGGCGACCTGCACCTCGCATTGCGCTGGGTCGGCGATGTCCGCCTCAAAGGCCAACGCGGTTCCGCCCGCCAACTCGATATCCGCGACGGTTCGCTCAGCGCGTGCCAAATCCCGATCAGTGCAAAGGACAGACGCCCCTTCGGCCGCGAATCGCCGTGCAGTCGCACCGCCAAGCCCGCCGCCCGCGCCCGTCACCAAAGCCGCTTTTCCATCCAACCGCATCGCTCACACCTCATCGCTAGGTTCACTCGCTACCAACGATATAGCTCAGTTGGTTACTTTTGGTTGTGGGGATGGGCGGTCGTTCTATCGTCACTCTTACCGGAAGGAGTGCCGCTATGTCCGTCCTAGCAAGACGTCGCGCCGACTATAACGAAGGCCACCCTGCGACCCTGCCGATCTCGGGTGATCTGCCACTTTCCGAGCCCGTCACCTTCACGGACCCGGACTATTTTGACTGTGAACCAAGTTTGAATGGTGACGAGGCCGCACATTTCAAGCGCGAGGGCTTCATCGTCAAACGGGGCCTCATTAATGACACCGCGATCTTCCACAAGGTCGTTGACTTTATCTGGACCAAAGTGCCCCGCGGGTTACTGCGCCGGGAGGATTCTGATACCTGGATCAATCCTGCCGACGACGATTGGACAGAAGCTGATTCATTGAAAGCCGGCATGCTCGCCCGAGACAATTGGAAGATTCGCTCCAAAGGCCCATCTGGAATTGGCACAGAGGCGTTATTGATCGACGAGATCGCGAATCATCCGAATGTACGGCAGGTCGTCACTGCCCTGATCGGGGCCCCCGTCCGGCCGGCTCGTCGCGTCCGGGGTGTATATTGCATTTTCCCTTCGTCACCCGGCACCGAAAATCGCTACAACGCCCACGTCGACTATATCTCCAGTCACGTCGCCGCCATGGTTCTCGTAGACGAGATCGGTCCAGGTTGCGGCGGTTTCATGTTCTGGCCCGGCTCCCACACCTCGCTGCACCCCTATTGGCAGACAGTCCATGGCAGCGGAATGGATGTGGAGCAGGCAGAGCCGTTTCGCGCTGCGAAGGAGCAAACCCTGCGTGAGACGATACCGCTTGAATTCACCGGTTCGGCCGGCGACGTTATATTTTGGCATCCCCGGGCCCTGCACTCAGCCGGCATTAATCGTTCTGCGGAATTGGGCGCGCCAATGGTTCGCCCTATCATCCCTTGCGACTTCCAGCGCGACGGGTTGACCTATGTAGATGAGCCTGATTTCGGGCCCGGCGAAGCGTTCCAATGGTGGATCGACACGCGCAATGTCGCGGAAGACGTCGCGGCCACCCCCAACAATATGTGGGGCGATTGGGCGATCTAGCGCTCGTCAGCGCCGCCCATTCATGTCGTAGCCGTCCAAAGCTTTCGAGACCAAACGATCCGGCAGCTCAAAATCAAAGTTCCAGAGGAACCGCTGCTTCACGATAAAGGGCGCGCCTGCGTAGAACTTTTCATATTGGTCGTGACGCCCCGCAAATTCGGAGCCGACCGCGTCCCAGGCCAGCTTCAGTAGTTTCACGCGCTCTTCCGCCGAGACATCCGGCGACTGCACATAGCGGCGTATATCTTCGCCCGCATCCGGTTGATCGAAGTCGGCGACGTTCGACGGAAGCTGGATCATGCCGCCGCCGGCAAGATCGCGGATGATGTTCAGTAGCTCCGGATAGATCTGGGACTGCAGCGCCATCGCCGCATAGTGGGTCTGCGGATCAGGAACATAGATACCATTCGCATTCGGCGCAGCGTTAGCGATCTGGGCTTCAAGCAGGCCTTCGTACATAGCGCATTTCACGGCGATATCGGCAATCGCTCCCTGCACCGGCGGGATCGGCCAGACGCCATTCATTTCGGTGATCCGCTTAGCGAGGCCCGTCAGGAACTTCAATTTTGTTACGAAGCGGATCTGCGCCTGATTGTTGCCGAGGATATGCGCCGGTGTTTCGAACCATTGATCGCGGCAGAGTTGGATATCCTTGTAGACGAAGATGTACTCCCACGGCACGAAGACGTTGTCGTATACGACCAACGAATCAGTCTCATCGAACCGCGAGGCGAGCGGGTAGTCGAAAATGCTCGGAGCCGCACCCGCGTAGGAACGTCGCGAGTAAACCTTTACGCCGGGCGCATTCGTCGGGACGATCAGCGAGACGGCATGGTTCTCGTCTCCCGGACGTAGCGGATGGATCGTGCTGAGGTGGATGTAATCTGCAAAGACTGCGCCGGTACCCAGCATCTGGGCGCCCTTGATAATAACGCCGTTGTCGCGTTCCTCGACAACCCCCGCGTAGAGGTCCGGGGGGGTTTGCTGATGCGCCGGCTTCGAGCGATCGATCTGTGGCGGCACGATGGTGTAGGCGATATAGGCATCATTGTCGCGCAAATACTCATAAATCTTCACCGCTCTCTCGGCGAACTTCTCGTTACCGTTCTGCGCGAGGATTTCGGGCGCTGCCGCATAGCCGGCAAAAAAACCCGCAACATGATCCGGCGTCCGACCCATAAAGCCGAAACTTTCCTCGGCCCAGCGCTGAATAGCGCCCCGCCGCTGACGCAGGGCTTCAATCGAATCAGGCAATTGCCAAATGCGGTTAACTGGAGCACCGGTCGTC
>CAXGSZ010000059.1:0-9131 GCA_964012455.1 uncultured Alphaproteobacteria bacterium | reverse complement strand
GGTAAACGGCGGTTCGCCTGGCAAGACACGGCTTGGCGGTGTCGCGCTACCCCGGAAGAGGTGTTCGAGCTCGGACTTGTTCATCCGCGTTGCCTGCGCGCACTTGCGTGCCTAAAGCCCCAAGGCATGCTTGGCCAGTATGGTGCGCTGCACTTCGCTCGACCCCGCATATATCGTTGCGGCCCGTTGATTGTAATACTTTGACGTTGCGGTCAGTCCGTAGCCCGGCGCGACCGCTCGGACATTATTGCCGAAGACATAAGCTTCCGGCTGGTAGGGAGCGGCATAATTGCCAAGCGCCTTCATCGTCAATTCCAGCATTTCCTGGAGCAATTCCGAACCGCGCAGCTTAAAGATAGAGGATGCGTATCCCGGGTTTTCACCTTGGCTGAGAGCGCTCATCACCCGTTTTTCGATGATCTCCGCCGCCTGAATACCGATTTCCAGCTTTGCCAGCCTGCCCCGGAAATCCGGGTCTTCCGCCAAACTACGTCCGTCCCCACCCCCTTCTTTGTGGATCATGTCCTTGAGGCGCAAGAGCCCCCCTTTGACCCGGGGTGTATAGGGCACGCCCCCCCGCTCAAACTCCAAAAGATACTTCGCGACCGTCCACCCTTGGTTTTCGTCACCGACACGGCCAGACTGCGGCACTCGAACATCGTCGAAAAACACCTGATTCAGTTCATGGTCGCCCGCATATGTTAGGATCGGCTTCACCGTAATACCCGGCAGGTCCATATCGAACAGCAGGAAACTAATGCCTTCCTGCGGTTTTCCCTCGGTCGACGTCCTTACCAGACAGAAGATCTTGTCGGCATTGTGCGCACCGGTCGTCCAAATCTTCGAACCATTAATCACGTAATTGTCGCCATCCGGCACGGCGCGGGTTTGCAACGATGCGAGATCCGACCCCGCACCTGGCTCCGAATACCCCTGACACCACGCAAATTCATCATTGAGGATGCTTGGCAGGACCGTCGCCTTCTGCTCCTCGGTGCCGTACTTCATGACCACCGGGCCGACCATCCGCAATCCCATATTGTTGATTGACGGCGCGCCCGCGAGTTCCGACTCAAGCTCATAGATGTACTTCTGAACCGCCGTCCAGCCGGGTCCACCGAACTCTGCAGGCCACGGATGGCAGAGCCATCCCCTCTCCGCCAGCACCTTCGCCCAACGTCGCGTTGGGCCGACCGGGCTTCGCACAGCCGGGGTAAGGCGCCCCGCTTCCATAAACTCATCGGTTAGGTTCTTACTCAGGAACGTCCGCACCTCATTCTGAAATGCCTGGTCCTCGGGACTCAGATCGAGATCCATATGTGTTCCCTTTCATCTAAATTCGACAACCGTCATAAGTATAACATCGCAACCTCGCGACGCCATGCGCCGGACAGCGGAACATGCCTAAGCGCGTGATGCTGCCGCCAAGGCTTCCGGCCAATAGGGGCCAATCACCGGCGCGTCGCCTGCCACCGTCGTCCGGCGCAATACCCGCCGGTATTTCGTGAGATCGTACTCCATGGCCCGGTGCAGCAGGACGCGATTGTCCCACATCACCAAGTCGTTCTGGCGCCAGCGATGGAAGTAGCAGAAGTCCGGATTACTTGCGTAGTCGACAAGCCAACCGTGCAACTCCTTGCCTTTTTCATGGGTCATCCCGCCGATCTCAAGGCTCGTGTTCGAGGTGAAGTAGAGAGATCGCCGATAGCCGCGGTCCGGATGCACCCGGATCACCGGATGGGTGACGGGCGGCAAGGCATTGCGCTCGTGATCACCCATCGGTGGAATGCTGGGCTCCAAGCGGCGGATCTCGCCGTAGGAATGCACCTGATGCAAATGCATGAGTTTCGCCTTCATTTCCTCGGGCAAACGCTCGTAGGCCAGCAACATATTGGAGAAACCGGTCTCGCCCCCCTCGGCATTGTGCGGCAGAACTTCGATCCCGTACATGATCGACGCCAGTGACGGGATGTAGCGGTACGAGCTGTCGGTGTGCCAGCGTCCATTGTTCCGCTGGTAGACGACTCTTGGATCGTCCTCAGCCAAATGTTCGCCCTCAAGCGAAACATTCGCCACGTGATAGACTTCGATCGCACCCTTCGTCATGTCTTCCTCGGGGAAGAGTTCCAAAGGTCCAAACTGGACGGAAAACGCCGTCATCTGATCGTCGGTCAGCTGCTGGTCCCGGAAACACAGGAGATGATGATCCTGAAAGGCCTGCCGTAACGTCTGAAGTGTTTCGCCATCCAGCGGCTTAGAGACGTCGAGACCAACCACCTCCGCACCAATAACGTCGGAGACCGGAGATATGGTGAACCTTGTCTCATTACTCTGCATTGCCTGTGACATGACCTCACATCCAGAAAATCAGCTCTAACCAGAAACCTGGTCCCAACTCTAACGAAGGCGAGGGACACAACTCAATCGAAACCCAGCAGGATCTCCGGCAGCCACAACGATAGTTCCGGAAACACCATTACCAGCCCCAGCACGACGAAATGCAGCAAGATGAACGGCGTCATTCCGCGATACATATCGCGGAGCGTTATCTCCGGCGGTGCAATGGCGCGCAGATAGAAGATCGCGCCCGCCATTGGGGGTGTGAGGAGGCTCGTTTGCAGAGTAATCAGCAGGAGGATGAAAAACCAGATGATGTCAAAGCCGTAGCCGGTCATAAGCGGCACGGCGATCGGAACGACAATCAGAATGATAGAGAGCACGTCCATGACGAATCCTGCGAGGAAGGCCATAAGAAGAATCAGGATCAGCGTGCCCCATCCACCGAGTTGCAGCACTTCAATGACACGCTCTGCCGCCACCAAGCCGCCGGTACCGATAAAGACGCTGGAAAACATGGTACCGCCGAGCAAGATCGTCAGAATCATCGCCGTAATGGAGATTGTCTTCAAAATCGACTGCTTAAAGACCGCCCAGGTAAAGTTACGATAAAGCAACGTTAAGACAACGGCCCCCACCACCCCCATCGAGGCAGCCTCGGTCGGCACCGCCATCCCACCCAGAATTGTTCCCAACACAAGAAATATTAGTGCGACCGGAGGCAAGAGCGCCACCAGTGTAAGGTGCAATTTCTCACCTAGGGGCATGGTATCGCCCACTTCAGAAACACGCGGGGCAATTTTTGAATCGAACCCGCAACGAATGAGAATATACAGCACATAAAGGCCGGCGAGCATCAACCCCGGAAACAACATTCCGGCAAACATATCGCCGATCCCAATCTCAGCGATAAGCGATAGGATGACGACCAGCACGGAAGGCGGAATGATCGATCCGAGGGACCCGCCAGCGCAAATCGTACCGGATATCAGACCCTTATCATAGCCATGCCGCAGCATGACTGGAATGGCCAGCATGCCTACGATGGTCTCGGTTGCGCCAACGACGCCGCTCGACGCGGCAAAAAGCACACACATGATGATCGTGCCGACGGCCAGCCCCCCGGGCAACCGCCGCGTCCACATATGGATGACCTCGAACAGACGCTCGGCCGTTCCGGAGCGTTCGAGCATGGCGCCCATGAATACGAAGAGCGGCGCTGCCGCCAACGCATGGCTTGCGGCAATTTCCTGAACCTTGCCGACGAACAGATGGACCACGGAATCGCCGAAATGCCAGAACCCGAAGACGGCGGCGACCGTGATCAGCGCGAACGCAACCGGGACGCCCAGGAACAGCAGCGCCATGAGCGGCGCAAACATGAAGAGTGCGGAATCAATGCTTTGCATTGGTGGGTGCCCCGGTCAGTTCGCGCCAACGTCTAATGGCCTCGACCGCCAATTGAAGCGAAAACGAAACGAAGCCGATCGCAATTGCGGTATAGACCGGCCAGACATACGGGTTCCATTCGGATTCCCCTGAGAGTTCACCGATGAGAAGCGCCTCTATCGCTTTCGTTACCAGAAGGTATGCCATCCATGTAACCGTTGGCATGACGATGAAGCTGATCACACAGAAATCGATCCCCGCCTTCAACCTCAGCGATAACCTCTCATACAGAAAATCGATCCGGACATGCAGCCCTTCGCGCGTCACATAGGCGATACCAAGGGCAAAATGCGCGCCCGCCATCATGTACGTCAACTCATAGGCCCAGAAGGTCGGCAGGTCGAAAAAAAACCGCAACACCACCTCATAGAACATCACCAGAGCGACCGGTATCACCAGGCACGCGCCAACAAATCCGGTAGCGCCGGACAATCGGTCAATCAGCGTGCAAATCTTCTCCAGCATAAATTTCTGTATCCTTAACACACAATGGAGCGTTTACTGGACAACAGGACCCGCAACCGAATTAAGAGGAACGGCGACGTCGACAAGATTGCCGGTCTCGCGATTCTCGCATTCGGCGCTATGACATTTTAGTATTCGGTGGTAACGAAATCGCAGGGGCGAAGGGGTCACTCTCCGTCCTGTGCCAGCCTGTACCGGAAATCGCAGTGTGACGCGCCGCTCATGATGGTTTGCGTTCTTGTGAAATTGATCTCTGCGTTGTAACCAATGCAGAAGTCACCGTCCCGCTGGCAGGACAATAGATCTCCGATCTCTCCGACACCCATCTCGCGATACATTTCAGCATAGCGGCAGCGCTTCACATTAAAATCGAGTCGATCAGGCGCTGCTTCCAGAACATCTATTTCCAGCGCACCGTCCCGGGTCCACAGTGGGAGTATATCAAAGAAGTCTTTTAAATTTGGATCACCATCCACCTGATCGGCGAACGATTTGCCTTGTTCAATTGCTGCCTTGCTCACCGTCTCCCGCACGATCTCCCGAGCCTGATCATTGCCGAAACGGTCGCAGAGATTCTCGTAGACATGCTTCAGGATATTCGCCTCAATACGGCGCTGTTGAAGGATAGGCAAAAGGTCCATTAATCTGCTCCTTAAGTCATCAAGCCACTATAAATCCGCACGAACGCGCGCAACAGGAAAGACGGACGGTTTTGTCTGCCGGTAGCGATTTATATAGACCCGCTAAACTTAGAAAGCCGGAGGTCTTTAGCCATGAATGACATCCCATCTCTGGACGATGCAGCTGAAATGGCCGCCTATATGCGGGGCGGCGAACGACGCGCCTTCTCCCTTGGGAACAGGGGGCCGGCACGATTTGACGCGAACGGCAAGCTGGATAGCGCCATCCTCGACGCCTATTGGCGTTGCGGCTTCTATATATTTGAGGGCGTCTTGGGGAAAGAGGAACTTGGCGATATCGAAGCCGACCTCCATAAGATACTCGACCGGCTTCCGGCGCAGAAGGACGTAATGGTCGATGCAAAAGGCCGACCGGCCCTTTCTGCCGGCTGTGCAGCGCCGACCCTGTTTTGGTCCAAGCCCCTCGGCGATCCGTTCGGTGCTACAGAGCAAGCGAACGGCCGCCATCCGGCCAAAATGCCGGAACCTCTGGCAGCTGCTGACTCGCCAAAGGAAATCGTCTTTCTGATCCTCGGCTCGCTTCAATTCTCCGAAGCCTGCCTTCGCGTGTACGGTCATCCTGACCTTCTGCGCATCGCGGCATCGATTAATGGTGACGATTTCACTCCCTTCAATGAAGCGCTCTTCATCAAGGAACCGGGGCGCGGAGCCTCCGTTGCTTGGCACCGAGACGGCGTTACCCATTGGGATGCGTCCGATTGGGACCAGGGCACTCACGGTTACAATACGATGGCGCAGCTTTACGGTTGCACGCCCGCGAACGGCGTTTGGGTCGTGCCCGGATCTCACAAGCTCCTCAACGCAGATATTGCAGGCATGGTCGAAGCCGCCGGCACGCCACGCCTGCCTGAAGCCGTACCCATGATCTGTGCCCCCGGTGACGTTGCAATCTGCAACCGGCAGGCGGTGCACGGTTCGTTCGCGAACACCAGTCCCGATTGGCGGGTAACGGTAAACTTCGGATTTCATCGCCGGAAATCAGTTCTTGGCGTTGCGGGTGGAGGCATTCATAACGCGCCCGCAGTGTATGATGCGGAGCGGATCCGCAAACGATCGGAAATGATCGGCCACGCGATCGCCGCCCGACACGCGCGGTTTCCGGATGAAACGCCTTTCGAATACATGCCGCACCGTAACAGCGGAGAGACATTCGAATGGTCTCCGGAAATCATGCCCCAGCTTAAAGACTACAATCTGCTCGACCTGAGTATCTAATCCGCAAGAGGAAATTCCGAATGCAGTTGAGCCGTTACAAGGCGCTGACCTTTGACGTTTATGGCACCTTAATCGATTGGGAAACGGGCATGGTCAATGGCCTTAAACCCCTGACAGACAAGGTTAGCACTCACCTGACGCGAAACGCGATTCTGGAAGCGCACGCGTATCACGAATCGTCAACTCAGCGACAAACACCTGGCAAAATCTACTCGCAGCTTTTGGGGGTCGTATACAAACGCCTTGCGGAAGAGTGGGGCGTTCCGGCGAGCTTTGAGGAATGCCTTACTTACGGGCGATCGGTCAAGCATTGGCCCGCCTTCCCCGACAGCGTGGATGCCCTCGCCTATCTAAAAGGTCACTTCAAACTTGTCGTCCTCTCGAATGTCGACAATGCAAGCTTTGCGCAAAGCAATAAGAAGCTGGGCGTAAAGTTCGATGCGGCATATACGGCCGAAGATATCGGCTCCTACAAACCGTCACGGCACAATTTCAAATATATGATCGAAAATCTGGCACGGCTCGGGATCGCCAAGGAAGAAATTCTCCATACCGCTGAAAGCATGTTCCACGACCACGAGCCCGCCAATGAATTCGGACTCGCCAATTGCTGGATCTATCGCCGTCACGATCAGGAAGGTTTCGGTGCGACCATGAATCCCGGAGACATGCCGAGCTACGGGGTCGTCTTCAACAGCATTGCAGAAATGGCCGCGGCACATAAGGCTGAGGTCGAAGCCAGCTGATTACCCTGAGATAGCGGTTACGCAGGCCGGACGTCGACACCCAGAAACACGCGCCCGACCGACGGATCGAAAGAAACCGCATCAGGTGATGACGCAAGCACGTCGTCCACGACCTCGGCCAAAGTCACCGACCGCACGAGCGTCTGCTTCGTCGCAAGCCGGGAGATCACATCCAGCACAGCACGGAAATTCCGCATTACCCGACACTCCGGTTTCAAAAAAAACTGTGAACTCTGTGCGTCAGCATGTTGACACACGATACTGCCGGCGCGCGGTCCTTTAGTTGCGCGACTACATTGCGCGCGAGCTTGCAGTAGTCGATCCCATCGAAATCGGGCCGTGGGTCCCAAAAAACCATAGCCCGTCCTTCCCCATATAATCGGACTTATCAACGGTGATGGGCATTTTGGCGAACGCGAGGTCTCCAAGCAGGAAGCGAAAATCTGCATTTCCACGATGCGGATCGAAGAGGGCAGCCGCCCAAAACACATGCTTGTCCGGAAAAACCCAACCATGCAGCAAAACAAATCCACCCCGATACCCATGGTCCGCGAACGCTCGAAAGATCGAATCAATCACCGAACGCGTTCCTTGCCGGAAGTAAAACGATCGTTCGCCAAAGGCTTGCTGTCACAGCGCGGATGTCTCACCCAGCATGGTCCGCAACTCGTCCTCCGAGAAGCCAACGGATTCGCATTAGCAACGGTCGTCAAACCGCCAGACGTGAATGTGCAAGCCCAAGCAATGACCAGCCGTCGTCATCTCCTGGATCAGCTCCGCCTACGCGACGGCGACTTCTGGATGTATGAAGAAGGTCACAGGAAATCCGCACTCATTCGCGGTATCGGCATAAGCACGCGTTCAGACTACGGCCTTCTCGAGACTCGGCGGGCCACAGCCCGCGGCATGCGTGTCACTGACCGGCCGCTCGCAATCCATCGTGACGACGATACGGATATCCCTCATCGCAACGCCCTCCCAAATTAGTAGCTCGGCATAGTAGAATGGGGTGTCATCTGCAGCTCGTGCGTCCAGGCCGAGCGATCCTGCGTATGAAGATAATAGAATCCTTCGGCGATCTTTTCCGGGTTCATCACGATTTCCGGATTAGCCTGCGCTTTCGGCAAAGCCCGCGTCCCAGGAGAATCGATCAATCCGTCGATCACCACATTGGCCACATGGATACCGTGCTCGGAATACTCCTCAGTCATAACCTGCGCCAAGGTGCGCATCATGACGCGCGGATAATAGAGCGACTCACCCGTATAACGCTTGCGACCGCGTAGGGACTTCGAGTTGTTCGAAAACAGGAACGTTCCAGCGTTACGCTCTCGCATGGCGGGCAACACCTGCTTGGCGACGAGAAACGGGCCGCGGCTCGCGATTTGCTGTGCCGTGTCGAACATGTCGACCTCGATATGCTCGAGCAATTCCTTCTCCGGCGGTAGGTCGCGCCCTTCGAGATAGCCCGCGTTGTAAATCAGGACATGGGGGTCGCCGGCGTCCCTACGGATCGTATCGAACGCGCTTGCGACTGAGTCTTCCGATGCCAGATCAAGCTCGACAATCATGCACTCTCCGCCCTCATCGCGCACGGCGGCGGCAAGCGGCTCGGCATTGGCCACATTGCGGGTGGTCAGTACCGTAAAGAAACCTTGGCTGGAAAATTTCAATGAAATCGCCCCACCGATGCCCCAACGCACCGGCAACGGTAGGTCGCTGTCATCGATCGATTTCCCATGCGCCAGCTTGGTGTTGCGACCATCCGATTGCCACTTCGAGGTCGCCCCCACAATGACGGCTACTTGCTTTCCATTCGCGTTCATACCGCCGCATCTCCACTTCTGTCCCAGCCCCACCACGCACAAATAGCATCGCCCATAACGAGGCGCAGGTCCGCTCCGCTGAGCCAGCCGAGTTCATCGGTGAACATCTCGACACACTCGCGCCAGGAACACGGCATCTTGGAGATATCGGTCCCCCAGAACATCCGTTCCGGCCCAAAGGCATCAAAGATCTGCCGTAGATAGGTATACATGCCGGCGAAGGGATAGGCTTCACTCGAATACCCGGGAGCGCCTGTCGCCTTGACCGCCACGTTTGGATATTTCGCAAGGGTGAGCAGCTCGGGGATATGAGTCATCGCCTCCGCGTCCTTTAGCATCGTCAAACCACCGCGCCCGCCAAGGTGATCGATGGTGATGCGCAAATTCGGATA
>CAXGSZ010000058.1:0-9221 GCA_964012455.1 uncultured Alphaproteobacteria bacterium | reverse complement strand
AAGGGTGATCGACTATCCTCGCGGCAAGGTACTTGGGGGCTGCTCCTCCATCAATGGCATGATCTACATGCGGGGCCAGGCGCGTGACTACGATCATTGGGCGCAGCTCGGCAATCCGGGGTGGAGTTGGGACGACGTACTGCCCTATTTCCTGAAGTCGGAAGACAATCTCGCACTCGAACCGAACGACTTGCATGCGCGTGGCGGAGAATGGCGTATCGAAAAGCCGCGCATCTCTTGGGAAATCCTCGACGCCTTCATGGAGGCCGCCGTGCAGGCCGGTCTTCCCAAGGTCGACGACTTTAATTCCGGAAACAACGAAGGCGTTGGTTATTTTCAAGTCAACCAGAAACGCGGCTGGCGCTGGAATACATCGCGTGGATTTTTGAAACCGATCAAGAACCGGCCGAACCTCCGAATTGTCACCGGCGCGCACACCAAGAAGGTGACTGTAAAGGATGCGAAGGCAACTGGCGTCGTGTTCGATCTGAACGGAATCGAACAATCAGTCGAGGCGAACGGTGAAGTCATTCTCGCGGCTGGGGCCGTCGCATCTCCGACAATCCTGCAACTATCCGGTATTGGTCCTGCTGATGCGTTACGACAGCACGGTATTTCCGTCGAACACGATTTGTCCGGTGTTGGTGGTAATTTGCAGGATCACCTGCAGATCCGCTGCGCTTTCAAGGTCGAGGGCGTCGAAACCCTCAACGAACGCGCTAATAGTCTGATTGGCAAAATCGGGATCGGGCTCGAATACTTCCTGTTTCAGCGTGGACCGATGACAATGGCGCCGTCGCAACTCGGCGCTTTCGCAAAGAGCGACCCTTCCTACGATACGCCAAACATCCAATATCATGTGCAGCCGCTGACCCTAGACAAGTTCGGCGAGCCGCTGCATACCTTCCCGGCCTTCACCGCGAGCGTCTGTAACCTTCGGCCAGAAAGCCGGGGCACGATCCGCCTGAAGAGTGCCGACCCGTATGACTCACCTTCAATCCGTCCGAACTACCTCTCGGCGGAACGCGACAAACAAGTAGCGGCGCAAGCGGTGCGCTACACAAGAAATATCGTTGGCCAGCCCGCGCTTACGAGGTACAAACCGACGGAGTTCAAGCCCGGCTTAGAACTTGAGACAGAAGAGGACCTGGTGCGAGCAGCAGGTGATATCTCCAGCACAATTTTCCATCCGATTGGCACCTGTAAGATGGGCGACGACACGACGGCGGTCGTGGACGCACGCCTGAGGGTGCACGGTTTACGGGGCCTTCGGGTCGTCGATGCTTCGGTCATGCCAACCATCACGAGCGGTAATACCAACTCACCAACACTTATGATCGCGGAGAAAGCGTCGGAAATGATCAAGGTGGATCGATTACAACAACCTGCCGCGTCAGCGGAAGATTGATCGCTACAGCCAATCCTTAAAGCCGCGTGAGCTAAGCCGCGGTGAGGTCCGCAAGACGTTCGCACAGTCCAATTTCTGCCGCGGCGCCAGCGACCTACTGGCAAAAATCTGACGCTCCTGGATCGGGAACGATCTGCCGCTCACTCATATGCCCCTAGTCTATCTGGCGTAGCTTGCGGGCGGCCCCGCCCCGCTCCATCGCGGCTTCGTTGATATCGTCGGCGGACTAATCGGCACGAACTCCTGGGACACCGGTTTGACTCACGAGCGCCTCGGCCTGCCTAGAGATCTTCCTACGCGGAAACCGGCGAGAGGCCCTAGGCTAGGCCGCCTTGGCGTCGGCCGTGCGATCAAGCAAGGTCAGGCGCCACATCTCGCGCGTGTATTGTTCGTCGTCGAAGCCGGTCGCCGCATGCATCGTGGTGCGGTTATCCCAGGCGACGATATCGCCCGGCTGCCAGCTCCACTTCACAGTAAAATTCGGTCCTGTGATGAAGGGCAGCAAGTCTCGGATGATCAACACACTGTCGTCCTCTATCCCTTCTAAATCCCACTTATCGAGCCCGGCCCTGTCGATCGCTTCCCCCTTGCGCACGACGGCGCAGGTCGAGCTATTAAGCCCATAGAGCGCCGGCACACCGCTCACAGGGTGCTTTAGGACGACCGGAACCCGGTTCGGCGGATTGGCCGCGCGCTCCTCTTCCGTAAGCAGCGGATATCCCGGCGTATAGAGGCTGATCTTCTTGTCGTGATGGGCAAGCGAGCAGACCGCCTCCATCTCGTCCAAAAGCATCTTGGTCGCGGCGTCGAGGCCGGCGTAGGCTTGCCGCGTATCAGCGAACAGGGTCTCCGCCCCTTCCGGCGGGGCCTGGCGGCAATGAAAGACTGAGCCGATCGGTGGTTTCGCACGAAAGGTTGAATCCGTGTGCCAGACAGGGCGGCGGGTCTCCGGATTGTACTGAATGTCGGCGTCGGAGGTGAGCGGCACACCCTTCGAGAACGACGCCTTCAGGTTGCCCTCTTCATCCCTGATGTTGCCAATGCGCAGGATCGGCGTCCCCGGCACCATCCGGTTCTGCCGAGACGCAAGGCTCGCATCCTCGACCATGCCGAAGACCGACGACCAGGTCATGAATTGCGCCGGCGAGGTCTCCGCAAGGTCGGAACCCCGCACCGCGACCAACCCGCCATTGTCGGTCCAGAGGTCATAGGCCTCGCGCTGGAAGGCTGCATCTTCGAGGTCCGCGCGGGTGACCCCATCGATCATCAGACCGAAATCGCCGTTCAATACTGTCGTATTATGCTGCATCGCTCTTGTCTCTGTCTGCCGCCTAGGCCTCCGCCACAATCTCCAACTTAACGCCGTCGACTGCGGTCGCATAATCGGCCGGGCCGTAGACAACCTCCTTGCAACGGGTCGCACTCTGGATCGAGCCCGCGAGCTCCTGCACCATATGCTTCGTCCCGTCGTCAGCCCCGTCCATATCAATGCGGATACCCTCCAACACTTTGGTCTGGGAAATCTTGTTCTGCGATCGCAACTCCCGCGTCGCATTGAGCAAATCGAGGATCAGCGCCATGCCGTCTGGCGTCTCCGCCGCTTCGAGCTCGGCCACCTCTTCCGGCCACTCGGCGACATGGATCGAAGCGATGTCCTCATATGGCTTGTAGAGCCGCTGGAAGATCGCCTCGGTGATGAACGGCAGGTAGGGCGCAAAGAGGGCGAGCAGTACCCGCAGCGATTCCCAAAGCGTTGCCTGTGCCGAGGCGCGCAATTCTTCCGAATAGCGTTCCGGATTCCAGAACCGGTCTTTCACGATCTCGACGTAGTTGTCGCAGAAGACGCCCCAGAAGAAGCGTTCCAGCGCCTCGCGGCCATATGCGTAGTCGTAACGCTCAAACCCGGCGGTCACTGTCTTGATCGTTTTGGCGAGTTCGATCTGCACCCAACGATCCTCGACCGAACGCTCGGCCAGATCCGGACGCGGTGCCGACGGATTGAAGCCCTCAAGCAAAATATTGCAGAGCCGCGCTACGTTCCACAGCTTGATCACCACCTTGCGGCCCGTACGTACGTCCTTCTCATTGAAACGGAGGTCGTGGCCCAAGTGGCTGCCCGCCGCCCAGAAGCGGAGGGCGTCGGCGGAATACTTCTGGATCACCGAGTGCGGGTCGTAGCGGTTATAACCTTCTTTGTCGGTGAACTTCTCAAGGTCCCGCTTCGAGATCTTCTTGCCCTGCTCGTTCAACCCCCAACCGGAGATCATACAGTCACGCCAGGGCAGCCCGTCGTGGTGGAAGTGCGACTTCGCAACCGTGTAGAAGAGCCAGGTTCGAATGATCTCAAAAGCCTGCACGCGCAAGGACATCGGGTAGATCGACATGTCGCCCTTGCGGCCCTCGGTCCCCGCCCAGTTGGCGTTGACAAGCGGTGTCAGCGACGAGGTCATCCAGGTTTCCATAACGTCGCTCTCGCCTTCGAACTCAGTGCCCCCGCAATTGCCGCAGCTCTCCGCCGGGCACGGCTGCTCCGCCGGGTCGACCGGCAGCGTGTTCTCTTTGGCAACGACGACGTTACCGCAATCCTTGCAGTACCAGATCGGGAACGGCACGCCGTAGAAACGCTGGCGCGAGATGTTCCAGTCGTATTTCAGCCCGTTCACCCAGTCGTCGAGGCGGACCTTCATGTAGTCCGGGTACCACTGCAGCTGTTCGCTGCGCTTCAGGAACTCGTCCCTATAGTCCAGCAGGCGGATGAACCATTGGGGTGCCATCACGAACTCGATCGGCTGGCTGGAGCGCTCCGATACAGAGACGTTCTGCTTTACCTGCTTCGACCCAACGACCAGCTCCTGTTCCTTGAGCGCTTTGACGATCTCCCTGCGTGCCTGCTCCACCTTCATGCCGGCGAAGGGGCCGGCGAGGTTGGTCATCGTGCCGTTCGGGTTAATGCAGACGCGGGTGTCGAGCTTGTCGTCCTTCCACTTCTTGACGTCCTCACCGTCGCCAAAGGTACAAACCTGCATCAGCCCGGTGCCGAATTCCATGTCCACCTCTTCCGAGGTGCGGATCGGCACCTTGTGGCCGAAGAGCGGCACTTCAGCCTCCTTGCCCTCAAGGTGCTGGTAGCGTTCGTCCTTCGGGTGAAAATACATGGCGACGCAAGCCGGGATTAGCTCGGGCCGGGTGGTTGAGATAACGAGCGCCTCGCCGGTGTCGACCGACTTGAAGGCGATGTCGTGCATCTGACCGTTGCGGGTAAGCGTGTCGACGTCGGCCTGCGCCAGCGCCGTCTCGAAATGGGTGTCCCAGATAACCGGGGAATCGTCGCGGTACACCATGCCCTTGTTATAGAGGTCAATGAAAGACCTCTGCGAGGTGCGCTGGCAGTGCGGATCAATGGTCGAGTATTTCAGCGACCAGTCGACAGAAAGGCCGAGGCCGCGCCACATCTCCTCGTAGGTCTTAGCACCCTTCGCGGTCTCCTCCATGCAAAGCTCGCGGAACCTCTCACGGGTAATGTTGGATTTGTTGACGTTGTAGGTCTGCTCGACATAACGCTCGGTAGGCAAGCCGTTGTCGTCGAAGCCCATTGGGTAGAAAACATTGAATCCCTGCATCCGTTTGTAGCGGACGACGAACTCCGCCTGAGCGTAAGACATGGCGTGGCCGACATGGAGGTGTGCGGCAGAGACATAGGGCGGCGGCGTATCGATGGAGAAAAGCTTGCGTCCATCATCCGGCTGGTAGTCGTAAAGCTTCTCCCGTTCCCAGATCTCCCAGCTCTCGCGCTCGACGCCTTCGTGGTCGTAATCCTTTTCGATCAAATTCTGTACGATCTTCGTCATCTTGGGCCCATTCCGGCAATTTTCATGCGTGCCTACACGGCGTATTTTCTTAAGGAGCAAACGCCCGGGACGCAAGGGTTCCTGGCCTGCGAAGCGCCCGAGCAGCGCGACTTGATTTTATAGAGCTCGTTTTTTGATCCTTTAGATTTTCTAGGAACGAGCCCATGCATTCGGGAGAAACAGTAATATAATGCCACTGAATTGGATGATGTGTTCAATGCTAGGTCAATCATTAGAAGTCAAACAGCTTGGTGATTTCCCGTTGATTTAAAGCGTCAATAAATATGTCATTATCGACATTTATCGATTTAGCTGCTGCTTGAATCGATAAAATGTCGATACTCATGCAAGACCCTCTCTTTTACAATTCCGATTTCCCTCCCAAAGCGGGGATACATTTTCCGGACTCCACCACTAGACAATCAATTAAAGAGGTGCGCGCTTCTTTTTTGGGCGGGTTATTGTCGAAGTAAAGCACCTAAAAGAAAGCGGTCCTAATTCGCTCTAACTGCTTTACCGCAGCTAGACGATCACCGGGCAAGCCCTCTTCTGCAATGAACTTTACGGAACCCTGTCCGCTTATCCCCGCATAAGTTGCAAGGGCCGTTTGATTTAAATCAGAATTTGACGCCGTGACATTGGATGGTGCTCACCGAACAGCAAGGTCCAACGCTTGTGGCGGTGATGAGATGGTTGGTGATGATTTCCCAGTGCCTCGCGGAGACATCTTCCGCGCCGGCAACTTGAAAGCCGCATTCAACTCAGTCCCCGGACGAAGCGCATGGGATCGGCGATAATCCAGACGAGCCTCGGGTTGCGCGAAACAGTGATCGTGCGGACCTCGTAGCTCTGGTCGAAAGACCACCAGAACCTGCGACAGATTCGACAAAAGCAATCTCGATCTCTTTCGATAACGGGTCTTCGGGGACAGCGCAATTCCCCGAATACCTCGATCGCGGATCCTTGGAGAAGTGAACCCAGGGCCAACGCGGGCTCTGCACAAAGCTGGGAGCGCCAGCGCGGAGATCAGAACAATGCAGAAGCGAGGTTTTGGGCTCTATGTCATGACGGGGCCTCCTGAGAACAAGCGACCCGCCCCTTGAACCAATTCTGCGTTAGCTATAGGAATCCAATATCTTCAAATCGCACAGAAGTGCTATGCGGGAGTCCCACCGTTGTCACCTGACATTCGTCTCGGTAAGAATCTTTTGTAGCGCGCCGTCAAGGTTCGCCACCGTGCGATCGATGTTCTCCAGCTTGTCGAGACCGAAAAGGCCAAGGCGAAAGGTCTGGAAGCCCTCTCCCTCACCGCATTCAAGCGGCACTCCAGCGGCGATCTGCAGGCCTTCGGAGGCGAAGCGGGAACCGTTTTGGATATCGGCGGCATCAGTATAATTGACGACGACACTAGGCGCCTTAAAACCTTCTGCCGCGACGCTCTTGAAGCCGTTCCGCTCCAGCATAGCGCGCACCTTGTCGCCGAGTTCCTGCTGCTCGGCCCGCGCTACTTCGAAACCACGCGCCGCCGTCTCTTTCATCGTGTCGCGGAACTTGACCAGCGCGTCGGTCGGCATCGTCGCGTGATAGGCGTGCCCGCCCCCTTCATAGGCCTCCATTATGCCCAGCCAGCGCTTGAGGTCGCAGGCGAAACTACTGCTCTGCGTCGCATCAATCGCTGAGCGGGCACGCTTGCTCATCATTACTAGTGCTGCACAGGGCGACGCACTCCACCCTTTCTGCGGCGCGCTGATTAGGATGTCGACGCCCGCAGCTTGCATATCGACCCAGATCGCACCGGACGCAACGCAGTCGAGAACGAAGAGACCGCCCACCTCGTGAACGGTGTCGGCGACGGCGCGCATATATTCCAGCGGCAAGACTATGCCGGCCGAGGTCTCGACATGAGGTGCGAAGAACATTTCGGGTTTCTCGCGGCGGATCGTCTCGACCACCTCGTCGATGGGGACCGGCGCATAGGACGGCGTTTCGCTGTCATCGGTGGGGCGCGCCTTCAGCACGGTACAGGACGCGGGAATGTCGCCGGCCTCAAAGATCTGCGACCAACGAAAGCTAAACCAGCCGTTGCGCAGAACGAGGCAGTCCTTTCCTGTCGCAAACTGGCGCGCGACCGCTTCCATCCCGTAGGTCCCGCCCCCCGGCACAACGACCACAGACGCGGCATTGTAGACCTGCTTCAGAGTGGCGGAGATGTCACGCATGACGCCCTGGAAGGATTGCGACATGTGGTTCAGCGAACGGTCGGTAAAGACCACGGAATATTCGAGAAGGCCGTCGGGGTCGACGTCCGGCCGGATGCCTGGCATATGCGTTACTCCAAAGACCCCGGCACAGCCGGGTGAAAGCGTCAACGACGCAAATGTCAGCAATGGCGGATAATTTTCAACAGCCCTGCGGCGAGAGGTCGCTTTTCTAAGATATTTATAACGGCCGCGATCCTTTAAGGAGGATGCGCTGGTGCAGCCGCTTCTCGCCGACCGGATAGTCGACATTTACCGAATGGACGAGACAACGGTTATCCCACAGCAACAAATCGCCGACCCGCCATTCATGGTGGTACTGATATTCGGGTCGCTTTATGCGCTCGTAGACCTCGTCCAGCAGGGTATCGCTTTCCAACCGCTCCCAACCAACGATGTGGTCGGTGCGGTTTGCATTGAAATAGAACGATTTCCGGCCTGTGTCTTCGTGCGTGCGCACCAGTGGATGGACGACGTCCGGCGTCTCGTTAGTCTCTGCCTGGGTACGACCCTTGGGGCGGCCTGGCGCGCGTACCGTATCGTAGCTATGCACGGCTTGCAGGCCGGTGAGCTCGCTCTTGCGGTCATCGGGAAGGTCCTCATAGGCCTTTCGCATACTGGAGAACTTGGTCTGGCCACCCGCACTCGGAATGGCGATGGATTGCAGCATCGTCGCCTTGGCCGGTACCTCAAAATAAGAATCGTCCGTGTGCCATCCTGCGAGCCGGACCGATTCGAGGTTGTCCGGTTTGTCTTCTGGTGTCTTGTAGGTACTCTCGAGGATGGAGACCTCTGGCGTCTCATCATGACGGCTATTACGTATCAGCTGCAGCTGAGGCTCGCCGAAATAGGCGGCGACGCGCGCGAAATCCCCAGCCTCCAAAGGGTCCGAGCGGAAACACAGCAAATGATGCTCCAAGAACGCGTCGTCTAAAGCTTTCGCAACATCCGAAAGCAAGGGTTGTTTGAGGTCGACGCCGATCACCTCCGCGCCCAATGCATCGCACAAAGGTATGATCTCGATTGCCATTATTTGCACTCCTTTAATGCGTGCATTGATTCTAGAATACATCGATGTATCCGGCAATCGCTCGGCAGTTTTAAGCGGCAGCATCGTGATAAAGGATACCGACAACCCGGAACCAGAATCGGCCAACGATTGCTTTTCGTTCGCCTCCCCCATCGTTGAGATACGCTACCATTACTAGCTCTCGAAACACCACACGGAACAGCTGCCCTCGCGCGGTGATATCGAACCGCCCGACATTTCCGATCTCCTGCCGCACATCATCCTGCTGGACGTCGAGGCCAATCCCCAAGACTTCCGATACAGGCTGATCGGTACCGGGATCAACAAAAATCTGGCACTCAATCTCACCGGCGCGTAGATGTTGGAGATAACGTTCCAAATGCCGGCCAGCACGACTGGGACAACTGCTCCGAATTCTCTAATACGCGCCGGCCAAAGAAATCCGACATACCCTATATCGGGCCGTCCCAAGAGTTCTTGAAGGCGGAAGACATCATCATACCACTCAGAGACGAAACAGGTCGGCGAATATACTGTTCGTCTTCGTCGCCTATATCTCTAAATATAATCCGTCTTAGCAAGGGACCGACCTCGATGAAGATCACCGGCTGCGAGATCCTGCATTGCGATGCGGGATGGCGAAACTTTTCCTTCCTAAAGCTGCTGACGGACGACGG
>CAXGSZ010000057.1:0-9237 GCA_964012455.1 uncultured Alphaproteobacteria bacterium | reverse complement strand
CTGGAGGCGGCGCGCGGGGAAACGATGGCGGCGTAAAAGTCCAACGATGGACGTAAGGCGGCAGGAGTGGAAGAGATCATGAATATACAAGCGGCATACGATTATATTGTGGTCGGGGCCGGTTCCGCCGGGGCGGCTGCCGCATATCGATTGGCGGAGAGCGGCAAGCATACTGTGTTGCTGCTCGAGGCTGGCGGCGACAGTCATCCGTGGTCGCGCATTCCTGTCGGCTTCGCAAAACTGATCGATAATCCGGCGGCGAATTGGCTGTATTCTTCTGAGCCGGATGAAGGATCTGGCGGACGTCGAATTCCAGTACCGCGGGGGAAACTGCTGGGCGGTTCCAGTTCGATCAACGGCATGGTGTTTACCCGCGGCCAGCGACAGGACTTCGATATTTGGTCGCAACTCGGAAACAGGGGATGGAGCTACGAAGACGTCCTGCCGATCTTCCGCGATATGGAAGACTACGAAGGTGAAGCAGATGAGAACTTTCGCGGTCGGGGTGGCGTTCTGAAAGTTAACGAAAGCATCGAGAAGGGTCCCCTCTACGAGGCTATCATGGACGCCGCCGAGCAGGTCGGCATTGACCGCGCGCCCGACTACAACGGCGAGTTCCAGGATGGCATTGCCATGTCGCAGACGACGATCCGCCACGGCCGCCGCATGAGCACCGCATATTGTTATTTGCACCCCGCGAAGAACTGGCCGAACTTAACAGTCCAGACGCACGCACTGACCGAGAAGCTGCTGATTGAGGAAAAGCGCTGTACCGGTGTCCGCTACGGCGTAAAAGGAGAGATGCGTGAAGCGACAGCGGCGCGGGAAGTCCTAGTCAGCGCTGGAACAATCAATTCGCCGCAACTACTCGAACTCTCCGGCATTGGGCAGGCGGCCCGCCTTCAGGAACTCGGAATAGAGGTCGTCCATGAACTGAAGGGTGTCGGAGGGAATTTGCGCGATCACTACGCGCCGCGCATGAAATGGTCCGTCCCGAAGTCGTTAGCGCTAACCTATAACGTTAAGGGCCGCGGACCGCGGCTTGCCTGGGAAGCCCTGAAGTATCTCTTCACCGAAAAGGGTCTGCTCGGTATCACTGCGGCCCCGTTGCGCGCCTATATCCGCACCCGCGCAGGCCTTGAGGCGCCAAACGCGGTCATTGGCTGGGTACCGTTCCTCGTTGGTGAAAACTTTACCCTTGCCAAGGAATCAGGTGTCACCGCCTTCATGCATATCCTGCGTTCGGAAAGCCAGGGGAGCATCCACGTATGGTCAGCGGATGCGAAACAGGCACCTGAAATCCGTTTCAATTTCCTCTCGGCACAGCTCGACTGTGACGTCACGATTGAAGCGATGCGGATTGCCCGGCGGATCATGACGGCACCGGCGCTCGACGGTATTGTCACTGATGAGACGTTTCCCGGGATTGATCTGGATAAAGACGACGAGTTGCTCGACTGGGTAAAGAAGAACGCCGAGACAACCTACCATCCCGTCGGCACATGTAAGATGGGTAACGATCCCATGGCCGTTGTCGATGATCAGTTGCGCGTCCATGGCATCAGGGGGCTGCGTGTCGCCGATGCCTCGATCATGCCGACCCTAACCTCCGGGAACACCAATGCACCGTCGATCATGATCGGCGAGAAAGCATCCCGGATGATGCTGGCGGACGCTGGCGGGCGATGGCGGACGATCAGACGTAAGGTGGGAATATGACGTCGTCCGCCACCTGCCGAAAACAGCATGAAGAAACGGGAGAAATTAGAGATTTGGGACGTGAATCGTCGTCTCCCAGGCGAATTTTTCCATAACAGTTGAATATCAGATAGAGGCACACCGCCAACAAGACGCAGAAGGCACTGACGCAACACCAGCTGAGTGTAGCCTCAATCCAACCGCGGCTCTCCTAGTAGATTCCGATGGCGAAATCTACATTGAGCTCGGTGAAAACAATTTTTCTAATTGACGACAGTATTAAGGGTCGATTCGGACCGACATACTCCAATCAACGGAACCGGATTCGAGCAATTTCTTGAAGCCGGCCGGCGTGCGCCGCAGTTTCTTGCGGGCATACTCCGCCAGGGCCTCGCGCAATTCGTCCGGCAGTTTTTCAAAGTCGATATAAAGCTCGGCAGGACCTGTTGTCTTCTTCACGCTCTTCGCTAGCTTTTTCTTGCTGCCCCAGATCGCATCCCACCCTGAGCGATAGTTCTCGTTGCGGACACTGGAGAAATATCCGTAGTGAACTTCTTTGGAGCCACCGACGGAATCCCGCGTCGACTTACCGCCTCCGCCACCGGAGCTGCTATCCGGCGAGCTCGGCGTGCTCGCTTTGGGTTCAGGACTGCTGCTTTTCGTCTCGCTCATCTTTGTCTATCTCAACCCCCTACGAAACGGCTCCATCACAAAAAAATCCATTTGGTGGTTTTTCTTAAAATTGCAATATGGCCCGGGTTGCACGGCCCGGCGATTATCGGAACGCCGGAATGACGTCCTTCGCCAGCATTTCGAGATTCCGGTCGATATAGTCCAGTGGGCAGGCGGATGAAACGAAAACCGTTGTCGCCCCCGCGTCGGTATATTCTTTCAGGCGCGCCTGGCAGGTTTCAGGATCGCCGGCTAATGCGTAGCGATGAACCCGCTTGCTGAAATCCTGGTTATATTGGACGCTCAACCGGTCCGCCGCGTATTTGACACCGGTATCCTTATTCTCATGAACCGCACTGAAAATGTACATGCCGAAGGTAAAGTCCGACATGTCGCGGCCCTCGTCTTCGCCATAGGCCGTTATTTTCTCGATGCTCTCCGCCAGGCTTTCCGGCGTGTACATATAGGGCAGCCATCCATCGGCGTATTTTGCGGCGCGGCGCATCGCGGCTTCCGAACGTCCCGAGACATAAATCGGTGGGCGCGGCTTCTGGATCGGCAACGGTTTAAGGCTGAAATTCTGTAGCGTGGTGTAGCGGCCGTCATAGGTGACATCCGTTTCACTCCAGACTCGAGTCAGGACTTCCAGCGCGTCGTCGGTTCGCGATCCACGTTGCGTCACCGGGACGCCACAGGCCTCAAATTCATTCGGAAACTCACCGCCGACGCCGACACCCATCGTGTAACGCCCGCCGGATGCCACGTCCAATGCAGCGCCTAGTTTAGCCAGAAGTGCTGCGGGATAGAGCGGCACCAGGGTGATGGCGCTCATCAGACGAATGTCATTTGTCACCCCTGCCGCGACGGATAGTGAGATAAATCCATTCGCGCTATCGCCATAGAAACTGACATGCTCGCCACAGCCGAGTATATCGAAACCCAATCCCTCAATTTGTTGCGCGAGTTCCGCCACATTGGAGGGCGAGCGCAAGGTTGTTCCGAATTCAATTTTCCTGTCAGCCATAATGATTTTTCCTGAAGATGTGCTGCACTAGAGATTAGACCATAAGACTCTTCGGAAAACCGAAATACGTCGGTCAACGGCCTTTGAAGTTGGGACTGCGCTTCTCGATGAAGGCGCGAACGGCTTCTTTATGATCTTCGGTCTGCGTAACTTCGATCAGACGTTCTGCTTCGCCGTCGAGCGCGGTGAGAAACGGCTGGGTCAACGCATCGTCGAGATTGTCCTTCATCCGTCTTAGCGCCACAGCGGGTCCGTTTGCCAGTGTTCGCGCGAGCTCGAACGCGTCTTCTCGGAATCGGTCATTGGGCACGACCCGGTTGACCAGTCCGAGCCGCTCGCAGGTGGCGGAATCGACGCGCGCCGCGGTATACATCAACTCGCGTGCCCGCGCGGTGCCGACCAACCGAGTTAGCAGCCATGCAATGCCGTAGTCGCCAGAGAGACCCACGCGGGCATACCCCGTGCTTACGAACGCGGATTCGGCGGCAATCCGCATATCGCACGCAAGCGCTATCGAGAGTCCGGCCCCTGCAGCGGGTCCCGGCAGAGCCGCCAGTGTCGGCTTGCGCACGCCAACCAGTACGCCGGTCAGGGTCCGCTGGCGCTCCTTCAATTGCGCGATTTTCTGATCCGAGGTCATCTCGGTCGCGGGACGGCCCGACTCCATGCCTTTCACATCACCGCCAGCACAGAACGCGGTGCCGGCACCGGTAATCATCAGCGCACCGACATCCGGGTCGGCCGCGCGCTCCTTAATCTGGCGGCGCAGGGCCGGGGTTATGGTGTCTCCGAGCGCGTTGCGCGCCTCCGGACGGTTGAGCGTGATCGTCGCGACGCCCTCTCGGATCTCGCATATAAGCTGTTCCGTGCCGGTATCTATTTCACCCGTGCTCATCGTCTCATGGCGCGGTTGACTGAAAGCTTGCGCGTTCCTGCATTCGGGCGAAATACGCGGCGAGTTTCGGCGAGTCGGCGATTGCCTTTTCACCTTCCTCCCAGAGGTTCGTTGAGTTCAGGATCGGCAATATAAAACAGTCTGCCATGCTGAATGACGCAGTGCCGAAGAAGCCAGGTTCGACCGCCGCCTCGAGCATTCGGAACATCCGGGGGAACCGTTTGATCGCCTTGTCGATGGTGGTCCGGATCACGTTGCCGTCGTCGTCTCTATTAAAGGCATACTCCACAACGTAATTGCGCATGAGCAGCTGGTCGACATCGGTCGCGACGAAGGCGGTCCAGCGGTTGACCTGTGCCGCGTCCTTTGGGTCTTCCGGAATCATCCGGGCGCCGTCGAAGACCTCTTCGATGTAACGCGCGATGGCTAATGACTCGCATAGCTCGAGCCCGTCATGTCTAAGTGCAGGGATCTTACCCGTTGGGTTCAGTCCCTTAACCGTGTCCGAGTGCGGCCGCTCCGGTACCAGTTCATAGGGCACACCCTTTTCTTCCGCAACCATTCGTACGCTACGAACGAAGTTAGATACCGGGAACCCGACGATTTCCAATCCCATAGCTCGCTCCTTTTGTCGCTTGGTTTTCAGCAAGGATAGGTCAAGGTGCCTGGAAGACAGGGGGAGGGTGGATTTTCAAATTTCGTGTGGCATAGTAGTGTCCGTTAATTCAAGCGCCAGAAAGGCGGTCGCCTCAGGAGTACTTAAACAATGACAAATGATCAGGGCGGACGCCTGACCGTATTCGATCCGACCGCCGATGGGCCGGAGGGTCAGGACGCGTTGGCGGCACGCTTCAATACGCTCGACGGCAAAGTCGTCGGTCTCTTGAACAACACCAAGGACCGCTCGGACGTCGTTCTCGACGAGTTGGAGCAAAGGCTGCGTGAACAATTCCCGGGAATCGACATTCGGCACTATCGCAAGCAGAGCGTCAGCGGCATGACGCCCGATATCAAGGACCGGGTCGTTGACGAGGTTGATGCACTTATCACGGCCGCGGCTGATTGAGGGTCGTGCACGTCGTGGAGTGTCCATGACTGCATGACCCTGGAACGCACTGGTATCGCCACCGTCACAGTCGTAACCCATTCTTTTGCTAAGTACGGGAGGCTCCTGACGAAGATGCAGAGGATGGAAGGTCTGCCGATGGTCGTCATCCAGCATCCGATCTCGGCGCAGCCCGAGGATACAATACGGGCTGATGTCTCCGCGCAGTACGACGACGTAGTCAGCGCATTGCTTGGCGGCTGAACGTGAAAGAAAAAGGTCCTGTCGCGCGTGAGGTAGAACTCGACGCTTCCGCCCACGCGATCTACGAGTATTTCTACGAAGAGGGTTGGACGGACGGGTTTCCCATCGTTCCGCCGACGATGGAGCTCGTCGACACTATGCTTCAGTATACCGATCGTGAGCGCGACGAGGTTGTCGGTGACATCGTGCCCCGAGGCGGTCAGGCAACGGTCGAGAAGATTGCCATCAACGCCGTGATGGCGGGCTGTCGCCCCGAATACCTGCCGGTTATTATTACGGCGATCGAGGCGATGGTTGAGCCGCCGTATAATTTATATGGCCGTCAGACAACGACCCATCCGGGTGCCCATCTCCTGATAATCAACGGTCCAGTACGCCATGAACTGGAGGTGAACTGCCTGCAGAACTGCTTCGGGCAGGGGTGGCGGGCCAATGCGACGATCGGGCGCGCAGTCCGGCTTGTCTGCATCAATATTGGGGGTGGTATTCCGGCCGTCACCGACATGGCGACGCACGGCCATCCGGGGAAGTATTCCTACTGCATCGGTGAAGATGAAGAGGGCAGCCCCTGGGCACCCCTGCATGTCGAGCGCGGCTTCGATACGGATGTCAGCGCGGTCACTGCGCTTTGTGCGGAGGCGCCGCACAACGTCAATGACCTCGTCTCGAAAACGCCCGAGATGTACCTCGAAAGTGGCGCCTCGGCGATGCGCCATCTTGGGGGAAACGGTGCGTACCGCAGCGGTATCGAAGGCGAGCAGATGATGGTGCTGACCGCGGAAGCGGCAAACTGGCTTCACGAGCGCGATTGGGACAAGGAGCGCACCCGGCAGTTCCTCTTCGATCATGCACAGAATCCCGTAGGCGTCCTACGCGACCGTGGTGGTTGGGGTACGGTAAAACAGCCCGACTTCGTCGACATCAAGGACGATGAAGCCTTAATGCCGATCGTTCCACGGCCCGAAAATCTGTTGATCGTGGTGGCGGGCGGCTTCGGGCGGCATATGAGCGCTATCCTTTCCGCGGCCTATAATCTCAGCGTGACAAAGCCCATCACTCTAAAAGATGGAACGCCGATCAGGTCGGTTGAGGATTTCTTACGCTGACGCGGCTTGCTCGCCCAAATCCTGGGCGATGCGCGGCGGGTAGCCATTCGGGTTCTGTATTAGGAATTGGCGACTGCCGTTGTAGGCGTCAACGTATGGGTGCCACCTCTCCGCCATCTCGAGGAAGATCGGGATGCCCGCGTCGAGCATCAGTTACGCCTCCTCGAGCGTGAGATAAAGAAACCGTTCTGCCGCGCGTTAAAGCATGATGTTGAAACCCAGAAAGTCGACATAGAAGGCACGGATCGCAGAGACGTCTAAAATGTAAATCACGTTTGCTGGCTTTGGTTTCGTGGCGTCCATAGATCCACTCTATCAATATCCGGACATAGAGAGGGTTTTGGAATTCTGCGTTACTGCGATCTCTTCTGCGTAGCAAAATTCATGAATTCACTAAAATTGCAAATCACCGGCGACGAGGTTGTTCTTGGTACGGTCGTCTTCAATCCACAGATGGCGATCCTCGCTGAGCAGGCCGGGTTCGAGGCAACGCCATTCGAAATACTGGCATTGACGACGCTTTGCTGCGTGGTGGAGCGTTCAAGGAGGGAGGTGCGGACCTGCTGATGTTGTTCCCGCGCAATCCCGAGGAAGTGCGGTATTTGTATGAACGTCTCGGTGGATCGTTCTATTATAATGTCCAGCATGGGGGGCTGAGTGACTTCAGGCTTTTGCTCGAGGAGAGGTCACAATATGGCGGCCGAATTTTGACCGATTTAATCATGCCGCTGCTCGCGGCCTACAAGACTTGGCGAGGCTACTACGCGGCGACGGCCGGAACGCTCGAATATCCCGATATGCCGCGCGCGGATGCTGACACCTTCGAGGAGGAATTGCTCGAGACGATCGGTATCAACAAGCTGATCGAAATTGAGAAGCGGACCACCGAGAAAGAATAACACTTTCCCTGGATCGCGGAATTTCTGAACCTAACTCCAAACTAACGGCTTTTTTGAAGGACCTCCGCCCATGAAATTCGGCCTGTTCATGATGCCCTTGCATCCGTCGTATCGAGAGGTCGCCGATTGCTATGACCGCGACATCGATCAGTTGGTGCTGGCGGATAAGGTCGGCTACCAGGAGGCTTGGCTTGGCGAGCATTTCACTGAGAAATGGGAGAATGCCCCCGCACCCGACCTGTTGATTGCCAAAGCGCTTGCGCTGACCGAAAGCATCAGCTTCGGCACGGGCGTGACCTTGCTCGGAATGCATGAACCGGTCTATCTCGCACATCGCGTCGCCATGCTTGATCACTTGGCGCGAGGCCGCTTTCAATGGGGCATCGGCCTCGGGGGTATTCCGACGGACATGACGTTGATGGGCCTCGATCCGAGTGAAGGCCGCGCCCGGGCCGCCGAGGCGCTCGATGTGGTGCTAGGTATCTGGGACAATGATGGCACATTTCGTTACAACGGCACCTTCTTCAAGATCGATGCGCCCGCGCTCGACCCGGTGACGGAACGCGGCCTCCATATGAAGCCGTTTCAGCTGCCGCATCCGCCGATCTCAGTCGCCGCGAGCACGTCGCAATCGGGTTCGTTGAAGGTAGCGGGCGCGCGCGGCTGGTCGCCGATGTCGAGTTCAATATTGTCGCGGACCTTCCTCCCTGGGCATTGGGAAATTTACAAGGCCGCTGCCCTGGACGCGGATAACACGCCGAATCGCAGCGACTGGCGGATCGCACGCGACATCTTTGTTGGCCCCACACCTGCCATCGCCCGGGAGCGCGCCCTCGCCGTTCTGGGCCGAAACTACGACGTGCACCAACTGCCCAGCCGCCAGGGCACCGTGCAGATGGACCTAATGAAAATTGATCCTGATATGAAAGACGAAGATGTTGACGTCGATTATCTGATGGAGAACGTTTGGATCGTCGGCGACCCGCACGAATGCGCCGACAAGATTCGCGAGCTTTACGAGGATGTCGGAGGCTTCGGCACGCTGCTGAGTATCACGGCGGATTCGGACGATGCCGGCTGGGATCACGAAAACCTGACGCTGCTGGTCGAGCAGGTCGGTCCGTTGGTCGAGGACCTGAACTAGAATGGAGACTTCACGCCGGGTTGCGGCGTTCGTCGCAGGCATTGGCGCCAACGAGATACCGGATACCGTCCGGCATGAAGCAAAACGCTCGCTGCTCAATTTCTTTGGCACAGCCCTGGAAGGGACCCACGATTCTGCAATTGAGACAGCGTTCGCCACGATGCGTGAATTCGCCGGGCCGGCGCAGGCACGTCTATTAGGACGTCGAGAGAAAACGGATGCGCTGACTGCGGCTTTCCTGAATGCGGCTGCGGGCAATGTGCATGACTTCGACGACACCCACTTACGCACCGTCATTCATCCGACGGCGCCAGTGGCGCCTGCGCTCCTGGCGCTTGCGGAAATGCAGCGGGTCGACGGGCGTACATTTCTCGACGCGCTTGCGCTTGGGATCGAGTTCACCTGCCGAATCGGCAACGCGGTTTCGCCCGAGCACTATGCACGTGGTTGGCACATCACGGCGACCTTTTGCGTCTTCGGAGCGTCGCTG
>CAXGSZ010000056.1:0-9242 GCA_964012455.1 uncultured Alphaproteobacteria bacterium | reverse complement strand
CAACCGTTCGGTCCTGTATGACGGTTCCAACCACCATCGCGCTTGCTCGACCGCTACCGCAACCGCGATGGTGATTGGAGCGCGCCACTGGAGCGGAAAATCTTCCAATGCGGTCCGGCGGCCGCTATCCAACCCTATGATTTAGTCCGCGACGCCGTCGTCATGGTCGAGCAGTTTCGCCCAGGCGCCCTGCTCTCGGGAGAAAAACAATGGCAGGTCGAACCTATCGTCGGTATCTGCGATGTCGACGAATCTCCAGAAGAGACGGTGCGCCGGGAGGCAATGGAGGAAGCCGGCTGCACACTCGGCCACATCGTGCAGGCCTGCGCGAACAGCGCTCCTCATATGCATTTACAATCTTGGCTCTGCAATGGCTCGAACTCCACCGCAAGGAGCTCCGACAGACCTTGTGCTGAGGCTCTAGCGTGCGAGCCGCCAATGCGGCATCTGCAGGACACCGACCGGCAGTGCGACGTCGTCCATTTGCCGGGCGATCTCCATCAGCGGCCCCGGCAGCAGCGGCAAGCGCCCCGAATTCCAAATTCCGGACAGCATCGCGATATCGAAACCTTGCCGGCGGACGGTCGCCAGCATTTCTTCTATCCGCGACGGCCGCGGTAGCTCGACGATGGTGAGAGGTGCGTCTTTTTCAAGTTCCAGCAACTCGCGGAGCGCATCCAGCCCCACTCCGATCCCGCCAATCGCGTCGATCAAGCCAACCTTCTTGGCCGCGGCGCCGCTCCAGACCCGTCCCCGCGCGACCCGATCGACCTGTCCGGCATCAAAGTCGCGCGCATCCGCAACCTTTTCGGTGAAATCGTCATAAACCGCATCGAGGAAGGACGCGACGCGTTCGGCACCACCCGGCGGGTAATCCCCAATCATGCTGCCGATCGCAGCACGCCTTCCAGCCTGCACCCTGTCCCATTCCACGCCGAGTTTGCGCCACAGACCGCGTGTAACGAACTTGACGGTCAGCACGCCGATCGAGCCGGTAACCGTCCCCGCTTCGGCGACAATGCGGTCGGCCGCCACGGCGACGAAGTAGCCTCCGGACGCCGCCGTGCGGCCAAGGCTCGCCACCACCGGTTTGCCGCGTTCCCGGGCGATCTGAACAGCGCGCCAGACTGTATCACTGGCCCCGTAAGCGCCGCCCGGACTGTCGATCCGCAAAAGGATTGCATCGATTGACGAATCCTTAGCGGCGTCGAGGATGGCATCCGCGACTATATCTGCCGCGAAGCCACGGCTCCTACCGACCAACGAGCCCTCGTCACGTCCTGGGACGATGGGTCCTTGGCCGTAGATCAGCGCGACCTTTTGACCGTCTGCCGTCTCGGACGGCGCGATTGCTGAGTACCGCTCAAGCGAGACCCAAACCGCATCCGTCCCAGCAAGCTCTGCGATCATCGCCCTGAACTCATCGCGATAAGCGAGCGCGTCAATCAACCGGGCGTCCCTCGCCTCCTTCGCAAGGAAGGGACCCTCGTCGATCAGCCCGCGTATCCGTGCTGGAGTGAGCTCACGCGCATCGGCGATTCCGGTCACGATCTGCGTCATCCAGGAGTCGAGTACTCCTTCGAGGGATTCCCGCGCTTCCGGGCTAAAGCCGCTGCGCACAAACATCTCGCCCGCCCCTTTATACTCGTGACGCTGCTCATAACGCGTCTCAACCTCAAGCTTATTCAGGGTGCCCGAAATGAATGGCGCTTCGATGGCAACGCCGACGAGGCCAAGCGTGCCGGACGGCTGCATCCAGACCGTTTCCGCGGCACTCGCGAGATAATAGGAGACCGTGCCGTTGCCGAGCCCGCCGTAGCTCTCGCCGAAGGCGTGCGCAAACTTGCCCGTTGCCCGGAACGCCGCCACCGCCCGGCGAATGGCCTGCGCGTCCGTCAGCGTCACCGGAGCTCCGCCGATATCAAGCACCATCCCGATCACTCGCTCATCCGTCGCCGCGGCGCGGATCGCCTCCAGAGTATCCCGAAGCACGAGGGGGCCGGTTCGGGTTAGGCGCCAAAACACGTCGGGGCGGTCCCGCTCGACAATACCGCGGCCGAGGTCAATCGCCAGGATCATGCGATCCGGAGGTGGCGGCGCATCGCGCGCCGTCAGAGCTAAAATCAAAACGCCGATAACAAATGACGCCGTCACCACGCCGATCCCGGCGAGGAGATAGAAAGTGATGCGGCTGATGACGCGAAGGATCTTCATTCAGGCTCCCGGCATTACCGCGCAACGAGGGGCGAGAAACCGAGATGGCTGCCTGCGTCGACGAGGATAGTCTCGCCGGTCATATAGCGATGCCCCTCAACCATGGAAACCACGCTCTCGGCGATGTCATCCGCGGTGCAGGCATGCTGTTGCGGCGTGCCCTTCTCAACCTGCTCGACATAGTCATCGTAGCCCTCACCCTGCCCATCGCGCTGCCACTTAGTGCCGACGAAGCCGGGACAGATGGTATTGATCCGCACTTCTGGCGCCAACACGCGGGCAAGCGACAGGGTCATCGTGTTCACCGCGCCCTTCGAGGCGGCATAGGCGATCGAGCTGCCGATTCCGGCGACCCCGGCGATCGAGCCGACATTGACGACACAACCGTTACCGGACGCGCGCAGCGGTTTCTCGGCCGCCCGCACCATCTGGAAGGTCCCGAAGACATTAACCGAGAACGTGCGCTCCCAGACTTCCGGCGTCAGGCCTTCGAGGTCGGTGTGGTTGACGTAGGTCGTCGTACCGGCGTTGTTCACCAGCACGTCGAGACGTCCCCATTTCTCCATCGTCTCATCAACCATGCGGCGGCAATCCGCATCCGACGCGATATCGCCCTGAACGAGAAGCACCTCAGACCCGGCCCGCTCACAGGCTTGCGCCGTCTCTTTCGCTTCGCCCACACTGCTTGCATAGTTCACCACCACGTTGTAATCGCGCTTCGCCAGCATGAGGGCCGTGGATTCGCCGATACCTCGTGCCGATCCGGTAACGATCGCGACTTTCTTGTCTGATCCCATGTCTCTTCTTTCCTTCCAGGGTTAGGCCGCGATCAAGTCGTCGGCTCTTTTCTTTGCGTCACCGGCGCCCGCTGCATCGCCCAGCCCGTCGAGTGTCCGGCCGAGCCACCGCCAATTGAGGGAACTGCCGGGGCGGCGCTCCAGCCGCTCGCTTATCAGGCCGCGCGCGAAATCGTAACGGCCATCCGCAATCGCAACATGGACCAGCAGTTGGGCGAAGAGGTCGCGCTGCGCGTGGCTGCCGCCAATCCGATATACCTGGTAGCGCACCGGCGCCAGAAGATCGACGGCCTTGCCGTAGTCTTTGTTCACATAGGCGACGATCGCATCGGACAACGGAATACCGACATCGCGAAAGACCTTCCCTTCAGTGAGATCGCTCTTCGCAGCGTCCGGGAGCCCGACTAGATACTTTGCAACGTCGTCGGTACGTCCCGCTGCCGCCATCGCCCAGACATAATGCGCATCGTGGAAGACATAGAGGTGGTCGTCCACATGCCGGGCGCAAACGTCACCCAGTTCTCCCCAGCGGCCGCCAACATCGACGCCGCGCATCTCGAGCCGTCCGAGCATGGAGACCGCGTTGGCGATATCGATGTGATCATCGGTAGGCTCCGCCCGGAACTCCGTGTCATAGAGCTCCAGCACCTTCGCGTAATCCTCACGCTCGAGATAGTACATCGCAAGGTGCCACCAGGTGTGATACTTGAAATTGTTGACCCCGCCCCAGTTGCGGGCGAGGCCTTCGAGCCAGTCGATCCCCTCCTCATGACGGCCCGTCATCTCCATGACATGCGCCACCGCGTGGGTCGCCCAGCAGTCCTCGTTGTTGATTTCAACCGCTTCGCGCCCGGCCGCCTCACCCGCGGCGTAGTTGCCAGATTCTTCAAAGCCGAAGGCCTGCATGCCTTTAACGAACCCATAGGCCGGCACCGATGGGTCCCAAGCATACATGACACGGTTCACCGAATCCCGGGTGTTCTGCGTATCGCCGAGATAGAAATGCAGGAAGTGCGCTAGCCGCAGCGCAAGCACGTCGCGGGGGTTCTCCATCAGGATTTCGTCCCAGAGCGCACAGGCGCGGCTGAAATCGCCCACAAGCCAGGTCTTCGCCGTCTCCAGATGCATCGCCTCACGGCGGGTCGCCCCATGCTTTGCGATCGCCGCCTCGGCCCCGTCAATCGCCCGCTGCGCCCGAACCATCAAACCATTCTGACAGAAGAGCTGCATGAAATAGGACCGGGTGATGCTGAGCATTGGCATCTCCGGATCGTGCCTGAAGACCGTCTTCATCACGTCGCCCGTGTCCTGACGCAGGCCGAGATAGGCCATCACGGTCTCGTCCAACGCCGCCACCGCCTCGGCACTCGCCGCCGTGACGTCCTGCCCCCACCGGTCCTGATGCATGGTCTCTGCCCCGTCACAGTTTATCGTTCCCAAGGACGCTAAATCGGCCCCCTGTCGCGACAAGGGCGGGGGCTGCGAGGTGTGGGGTACGCGACCGCCCCCGGCCAAGCCCGCCTTACCTACCGGAATTTCTTCTACCCCCGCTATAGATGGCCCTTCTCTGGATTAAGTTTAGCGGGATGAAAGATCCACCGTGAGCATATAAATATCGACAATTTGTCGACATCGTGATGCTTTACTCGATTAATACAACCCCACACTGAACTTTGCCCCACCCCTCTCCATCATCATGCCGGAGATCCGTAAAAACTCGAGCCAACAATCAGCGAGCGGAAAAAAACGTAGCGGCCCTAATCACGCTTGCCTCTTCACCGTCCCAAGATGCAACGCGAGAACCTGGGCCGTCGCGCCGTGCGGGGCACCCTGCCTGAGCGGCAAATCCCGTTGCCTCACGCACGACGGCGCTAAAGGCTCTAGTGAGCAGCCGGATAACACCAACGCCTTCAAGCACGGATTCTATGCGGGTTCAAACCGCGCGCACGTCGCCGAACTCTGTTCCCTCATTTCGGATTTTCAGTGCTTACTCTCCACGTTTAACACGCCAAATCGTGCTACATTACCGCATCCGTCGCGTGCATGGGCTCGTTCCCGGAATAAGCATAAGCGGTCTAAAGCGCCGTCCTGTAAACCGAAGCTCTCGAATATGGGCAGAAAGGGCCGGTCGCGTATGGCCGCGCGGCGGAGCCCCAGTATATGACTCTCCAATGCAACTGACAGGACGCCTTCCTCCATGCCTTCAAATAAAACCTTCCCGACGCCAGAAATTGGCGCGGTCACCCAGTTCGAGCACGTCAACTACCGAGTGCCCGATCACGGCCCCGCCATGCTGTTCTTTTGCGAGGGCCTCGGCTTCACACGGGAGCCGACCCGAATGGTCGGCACCCGTAATATGTGGATCAACGTCGGACGACAGCAGTTCCACATGCCGCGCGGCGAAGCAATGCCGTTTCCAGGTGAGGTTGGCGTCAGCGTGCCAGACCTGAAGGCGACCCTGCGCAACTTGAAGCGCATCGCCCGGGAGCTGAAGGGAACGCGGTACAGCTTCAAGGATAACAAAAAATCGATCTCGACCACCACACCCTGGGGGCACGAGCTACGTGTGCATCAGGCGGGCGAGCTCTCGGGCCGCATGCCACAGGCGATCTCCTACGTGAATTTCTGGGTCCCGTTCGGCAGCGCCGGGGCAATCGCGGACTTCTACGCGAAGATGGTCTTCGCGCCGGTAAAGATAAGCAAGCGCGGCAAGAGTGCGATGGCGACTGTCACCGTTGGCGCCAACCAACATTTCCACTTCATCGAGAAGGCTGACTACGCACCGGTGGACCATCCGAACCACGTCGCGATCTACGTGACCCGCTATCGGGAAATGTACCAGCAGTTCAAGGCAAAGAAGCTTCTGATGCGCCCTGACGTCGACGAGCAGTTCCGTTTCGACCGAATAGCCAACCCGCGGAGCGGCAAGGTCGTCTTCACCTTCGAGCACGAGGTGCGCAGCCTCTACCACCCGGATTACCTGAAGCCGCTCGCCAACCGGGTGCCCGTCCCCTATCTCGTAGATTAAACGGACCTATCCGACCTAATCCCTTTCGAAAGGACTTTTCCCATGTTATCTGCCGGCCTCTCCAAATACGGCCACGTCCCCGACGACTACTCACCAGAGGAATGGGAAGCGCGATGTGATCTCGCAGCCTGCTACCGCCTCGTCGACCATTACGGCTGGAGCGACCTCTTCGGCACGCATATCTCACTGCGGGTGCCAGGCACTGACCACTTCCTGCTCAACCCCTATGGAATGCTGTTCGGCGAGATCACCGCGTCCGCTCTGGTCAAGGTCGATCAGGACGGAAACACGATCGGCGAGACAGATTATCCGATCAATCCCGCCGGCTTCACAATCCACTCCGCCGTGCACATGTCCTCGCACGAAATGAACGCTGTGCTGCACACCCACACGCGCGCGGGCAATGCGGTTGCCTGCATGAAGGACGGCTTGCTGCCATATCACCAGAAGGCGCTGACCATCCTCGGTTTCGTCGGCTATCACGACTACGAGTCTGTGGCCCTCGACCATGACGAGCGCGAGCGTATCGTCAAAAGCCTCGGCGGCGGGCGCATCCTCGTGCTCCGCAACCATGGCCTGCTGACGGTGGGTGAGACCATCGGCGAAGCGTTCTTCTGGATGTACCGCATGGAAGCGGCCTGCCAGTACCAAGTCGACATGCTGAGCATGGGTCAGGAACTGCAGCCACCAAGCCAAGTGGTACAGGACTACACCATCGATATCGGCAAGAAGATCTTCGGCAAGGGCGGCAGCGCCTCGAAGAACATGCAGTGGCCGGCAATGATCCGAAAGCTTGAGCGTGAAACTATCGACGACTGGCGGCAGTAGGCGGCGTCGGCGTGTTCCGGACATAATGACACACTCAGGCAGAAATTCCGGATCCCCGCTCAGCGGGCCCCGGAAAGACGGTACCTTTCCGTCGTACCGGGGCACACAGCGAACCCGCAAATATTACCTGAGAGATGCAGCCGCAAATGGATAATCCCATGAGCGCACGCCTATGACCCACGGCATGATTTCGGCGCCACAGCCAGAAGCGGTGGAGGCGGCACTTGAGGTCTTTGCGGACGGCGGGAATGCGGTCGATGCGGCGGTCGCCTGTGCGCTCGTGCAGACGGTCGTCGATCCGCAGATGTGCGGCATCGCCGGGTTCGGCAACGCTCAACTCTATCTGCCGGAGCACGGCGTGCACACCACGCTCGACTTCCACGGCCGCTCGCCGCTCGTGACCACGCCCGAGATGTGGGCACACCTGATCGAGCAAGAGGCCCTTGATGGCTGGGGCTTCATCCTCAAGGGACGGGTGAACGAGTTTGGCTATGGCGCGATCACGACACCGCGGACCTTGGCGGCCCTTGACGAAATGCTACGGCGCTTCGGCACAAAAACGCTCAGCAAGCTGATCGAGCCCGCTCTCCCCTATTGCGATGAGGGCGTGATGATCCGCCCGCATATGAGCGAGTTCTGGAACCTGCCGCCGACCGCAGGCCGTGACGCGAATATTTCGATGGTCAACAAAATCCCCGCCACCCGAAAGATTTACTGCCACGCAGATGGCCGCGTGCGCGGTGTCGGCGAGATGCTCCAAAACCCGGATATGGGAGATACGCTGCGGCGGATCGCAACGGACGGTATCAGTGATTTCTATCAGGGCGAGACGGCGGCGCGGATCGTCACGGATATGGAAGCAAATGGCGGACTGATCTCCCAAGCCGACCTCGCGACCTGCGCGCCGGAAGAGAATGAGCCGCTCTGGGGCGAGTACCGCGGCTACCGTTTCTCGACCAACCATCCGCCAGGCGGCGGTATCATGCTGGTCGAGATGCTAAACATCCTGGAAAATTTTAACCTCGTCGCAATGGGCCACAATTCGCCCGAGTACATCCGAGTGGTGTCCGAAGCGATGAAGATCGCGACCGTCGACAAAGACACCAAGGTCGGTGATCCGCGCTTCTACGACGTGCCTGTGGCGGAGCTAACGTCAAAGGAATACGCCGCACGCAAGGCGGATCAGATCAAACGCGGCGAGAAATGTGCCGTGCCGCGGGTCAACCAGGGCGGCGGCGAGAGCAAGCACACGACGCAGGTGACAGTGACAGACGAGCACGGCAATTGTGTCACCATGACCCATACACTGGGTCAGCCTTCGGGTGTCGTCACCGACGGGCTTGGCTTCATGTACAACGGTGCGATGACCGTCTTCGATCCGCGCCCGGGTCATGCGGGCTCGCTCGCGCCTGGCAAGGCGCGCTTCACCGCGCTCTCACCGACCATCGTCTTCAAGGATGAGGCGCCGTACCTTGTGCTGGGCGCGCCGGGGGCCACCTACATCACCATGGGCAATTTGCAGGTCATGCTGAACGTGCTCGACTTCGGCATGTCGGCGCAGCAAGCCGTACTCGCGCCTCGCTTCGCCGCAACGTCAGAGATCATCGAGCTGTCAAACCGTATCCTGCGTTCCGCCGAGCGTGACTTGCGCGACTGCGGTTATCCCGTGCAGCGCCACCCGGTCAGCTACACCTTCGCCTGGGTTCACGCCATTCGTATCGTCGATGGCAAGTGGGATGGCGGCGCCGACGCCGCCACCGACGGCATGGCGATGGAGGTTTGACTATTTAACGTCCCACGCACGCTGCAGGGCCGGCCGTGCGTTGCAGCGCTCGATATAGGCCTCCACGTTCGGCTTGTCCGAGACGTCAGCACCGAGACGCCGGGCGACGGTGCAGGCATGTCCTGTCATGATATCGGCGCCGGAGAAGTCACCCGCGAGATACTCCTGTCCTTCCATATGGGCGTCGACGGCGCTCAACATGCGGCTGAGCAACTTCGTCGCGCGTCCCACGTTCTCGTCGTTCCGGCGCTCTGGCGGCAGCAGAACGGTCTCAACAACGATCGTATTCACCGGCGGCATAATCATGCCTTCCGCGTAATGCAGCCATTGAAGGTAAATCGGGAACTCATGTGACTCTGCAGTCGGGCGGAGCCGTCCTTCGGCGTGGCGCGCCAGCACGTACTCGACGATCGCGCCGCTCTCGAAGACCGTCACGTCACCATCTTCCAGCGCCGGTACCCGGCCCATCGGATGCACCTTCAGGTAATCGGGTGCCCGCATCGCCGGATCGCCGAGCTTATACATCTCGATCTCGTATGGCAGACCCAATTCCTCCATCAACCAAATAGCGCGAACGGAACGGGTATTAGGT
>CAXGSZ010000055.1:0-9256 GCA_964012455.1 uncultured Alphaproteobacteria bacterium | reverse complement strand
TCAGTAGGTCCAGGCTTTCCGCTTCGGAGAGCCCGCCGATGGTCTTGATATGCAGGGGGCTGAGATAGACCGCCTTGCGCTTGAGATGGGGATGGGTGCGGATCAACGGGTGGGTGCAGTCGAGGATGCGGGCCCGTTCCTCCTTCGTGAGTGGAATATCGCGTACCTTCGGGCGCGGTTCGGCTGAATATACGGCGGTCACGCCGTCGACTTGCCGTCGCAGATCTTCGGGCAGGCTGGCGTAGGCGCCGGCAAGATCGGAAAACAGCGTCTGGCCGCCTGTCTTCGGGGCGACGATTCCGTAAAGGATCGTCCCGAAAACCGGCTGCGGGGTATAAGTCTGGTCCGTATGCCAGTCTAGTTCGTAGTCGGCGGGCCGCGCTGCACCGTCGAGGGTGGATAATTCCATGACCTCTTTGCGTTTGTGGCCCGTCAGCAGGCTTGTCTGCGCGTGGACGAACAGAGGGCCGAAACGCTCTGTGAAGGCAACCAAGTGGTCGTCGTCGAGGTTCTGGCCCGGAATTACCGCAACCCGATGCTCCATCCACAGGTCGCGAAGTTGCTCGAATTCCTCGCCGCCCAACGGCTGCGACAGGTCAAAGCCGTCAATGCGGATGCCGAAACTCTCGGTCAGCGGGCTCGTTTGCATTCAGGGTTCTCCGTCAGGAAATCGCGCGCCCCTTGCGGGCAATGAAATCTGGGAAGGCGTCTTCCGCCTTGGCGCCTCGCATCACGTTTTTTCCGTAGTCGATCTCATATTCCCATTGCGCGTGGAGGTCCTGTCCAAGTCCACGCAGCATCAGCTCCTTCACTCCAGTTACCGCTCCCGTGTGATTGCCTGCGATGATCTTGGCGAGTTCCATCGTCTTGTCCCGAAGCTCCGCCCTGGGCACCAGGTGATTCAGCAGGCCGATACGGTAGGCTTCTTCCGCTTCGACGATGCGGGCAGAAAACAGCAATTCTTTCGCCATGGGCCAGCCGACCTGGTTCGGTAGCGTCCAGGTAGAGTTGATCCGGCCGTAAGCCGCGGCCAGGAAGCGGAACTTCGTGGCTTCGCAGCCGATACGCATGTCGAGCGAAGAGGCGAGAACCGCGCCGCCGCCATAAGCCAAGCCATTCATCATGCCGATCGTCGGCTTCTTCGAGGCGCTGATCTCAAAGGCACCTTTCATGTAGACATCACGTTTGGCATCGAGTTCGTCCTCACTGAACTTGGCGTCGTTATTCCGCTGTTCGTGAATGTCGCCACCGGCCGTGAATGCCTTCTCACCGGACCCTGTAATGACAATGCAGCCGACATCTTGATCTGCATCGGCCGCCGAGACCGCATGGTACAGCTCACCGTTGAGCTGCGTATTCATCGCGTTCAGCACTTCGGGCCGATTCAACGTTAGGATCGCGACGCCGTCCTCGTGCTCTACCAGGAGCGTTTCGTATTCAGACATTTGGACTTCCTTTTCCAGACCCTAGCTTTGCAGGTCGACACCGAAGGTCACCAGGAACTTCGACGTCATGATATAGAAACCAATTGAAAGGTGGAGCTCGACGATTGCACCTGGCGTGAGTTCCACTTGCAGGCGGCGGAACAGGTCCTCGGGGACGTCGTCGGATGTTACCAGGGCATCGGCAAACCGTAGGACGTCGCTCTCAAGCGCGTCATAGGCGGCAGCGTCCGGGCCGTCTTCGAGCGCGTCGAGCTTTTCGTCGCTGAGGCCAACGTCCTTGCCGATGCGTTTATGGGCGATGACTTCATAGTCCGACTTACACAAAATTCCGGTGCGTGTGATGGCGAGTTCGCGCAAACACGGGTCCAGTTCACCTTTGAACCGGATAGCGTTGCCCATGCGGACATAGGTTTCGAAATGTGATGGCGAATGGGCCAGCATTCGGAAGATGTTCTTGTGGTCGAGCTTGCCGAGCAATTCGCGGATGCGTTCGGTCGATGCGTCAGGGTCGGCGTAATCTATACGGGCCATGCGGCCACCCCCGTCGAAAGGTATATGCGCTTCCTTTAAACGTATTTCCCGAGATAGCTCAATCCAGGGAGGGAGCCGTCAGGAGGGTCGGTTCAGCACTTGGGTGTGGATCGTTCATAGAAACTCCCGGATATTCCGCAGGATTGCTTCCGCATCGTCCCGCTGGTCGTCTTTGTCCATAACCATGTCGCCGATCTCAACGTCAATCTGATAAAGCTGGGCAGCAATGTTAACTCCGTTTTGCGTGAAAACATCATCCAGTTTTCAGAATTGGTTGCGCTGGGCCTGGATGAAATGGGTGCCGTCCGGGCGGGGCGAGAGTTGCACTTGCCGCAAGTTGCCCGCACTTACGGTCGATCCGACGTTGGAATACTGGATCAGCTTGCGTGTAACCTTTTAGCCGATGCGTGCCTGTGCTACCTCGGCCGAGCCGCCTACATGCAGCGTTAGGATTACGTTCTCGATCCCCGGCAGTGGCGACTGGAATCGGTTGGCGTTGGACGACGATGACTGCGGCCGGTCGAGATTTCGGCCACGGTGTAGTGCAGTTGCGATTGATCATTCAGAAATAGCCCTCCCGATAACTATTTCGGATCGCCGAACGTCTTTCTCAATCCTGCCTGTTCCATCAAGGGCAGCACTTCATCTACCCATTGGCGACATTCGCCAAGATAGTCCATCCATGAGATCAGTATGCCGTCGACACCGAGGCGAGACAGCGTCTCGATCCCATCGACGATCTGCTCTGATGTTCCGAGAAGGGGATAGCCGCCGTGCCCGGCCTTGAAGTGTAATCTGAAATCGTCGATCACTTCCGGTGTCAACGTCTCAGACTGCAGACCAAAAATTTCCAACATATTGGCGACTGCGACTTCGTCGCCTTTCTCTACCACATAGTACTGCAGGTAGTCCTGGGCTTTCTGTTCCGTCTCACGACACACCACATAGACATGGATCCAGCACTGCGGTTCACGCCCGCGGTCCGCCGCCAGTGTCTTGAGCTGGCTGATCTGTGCTGCGTCGCTTTCTTCGTCTTTCTGGCGAAGCATGACGGAATTCATGTCGGCGTGGTCGGCGGAGAATATCTGGCCCGAGGGTGAGCTGCCGGCATTCATGATCGGTGGGCGCGGTGACTGGAGCGGTTTGGGTTGGCTCCACAGCGCCTTGCCACGGAAATGCGCGCCCACATAATCGAACGGATCTTCCTCACTCCACAACCGCTTGATCACGTCGATCCACTCGGCGGCGTAAGCGTATTGGTCGTCATGGGCGCGTAGGTCAGCGCCAAACATGTCGAACTCGTTCTTGAACCAACCGGCGACGACGTTGAGGGCGAAACGGCCGTTCGAAATGTGGTCGACTGTTGCCGCCATCTTGGCGACGGCAACCGGATGCATGAGTGGTGCATGGACGGTCGCGAAAACCGTCGAGTACCTGGTTTTCGCCGCGATACCCGCCGCCCAGGTCAGACTTTCATAGGTTCGGTTGTTGAAATTTGTCTCGCCGCCATAGCCTTTCCAACGACCGACCGGAAGTAAGGCTTCTAAACCGGCCGTGTCCGCCATCTGCGCCAACGCCACATTGTCGGCCATGCTTCTTCTACCGTCGTCACGGTCGAGCCGTGTGAGCAGTTGAAGGCCATCACGCCGATCTTCATGCGGTTGTCACTATAGAGCGGATTGACCATGCGTCGCCATTTGGTCTTATTGCCAAGTAAAATCTAGCTCGGGAGAGAGAAATGAAACTGATAGGAAGCTTTCGCTCACCATTCGTCCGCCGCGTGGCGGTCACGATGAATGTTTTTGGCATGCCATACAAACATCTCGACGTTCCCGTCTTCGACAATCCGGACGATGTGAAAAAGTACAACCCGCTGACGCGCGTCCCGACCCTGGTGTTGGACGACGGTGAGGTTTTGATTGAAAGCTATGCCATGATCGATGCGCTTGATGAGATGGCCGGGCCTGAGAAGGCGTTGATCCCCGCAAGCGGCAAGGAACGGCGCCATGTCATGCGGATCACCGCGGCCGCGGTCGGCACCATGGATAAGGCGCAATGGGCTGCCTACGAAACTCGGTTCCATCCGAAAGAGAAGGTGCACCAGCCGTGGATTGATCATAACGACAAATCGGTGAACGGTGGCCTCGCGTTCCTAAACGGCCTTGCCGAAGAAGCGGGTGAGAGCGGATGGCTCGCGGGGACCGACAAGATGTCCCAGGCCGATGTGTCGGGTGTGGTGGCATACAGTTTTTCCGGAATGGCGCGCCCGAAACTCGGTATCGCGGATGCGTATCCAGCACTCGCGGCATTCGCTGCACGCATGGAGGCCACGGAAAAGTTTTGCGCTTCGCCTTTGCCGTAATTCGGCGGTTCAACCCTTTCGCCAGATATTCCGGCCGGAGCCAGGCAGGCCGAGGTCACTCCAAATCGCGTCCACCTTGTCGATGACCGCGTCGGACATCCGAATTTCGCGGCCCCATTCGCGCTTCGTCTCCGGAGGCCACTTATTAGTTGCGTCGAGGCCAATCTTGGAGCCGAGCCCGTCTTCCGGACTCGCAAAGTCGAGGTAGTCGATCGGTGTGCCCTCGACAACCGTGATGTCGCGTGCGGGATCCATCCGGGTTGAGATCGCCCACATCACATCTTTCCAATCGCGGGCGTCGATGTCTTCGTCGACGACGATCACCCATTTGGTGTAGGTGAACTGCCGCAGATAGGACCAGACACCCATCATGATCCGCTTGGCGTGTCCAGGATAGGCCTTCTTCATCGATACGACGGCAATGCGGTAAGAGCAGCCTTCTGGCGGGAGCCAGAAGTCGACAATCTCGGGGAATTGCTGTTGGAATAGCGGAATGAACACCTCGTTCAGCGCTTCGCCTAGGATCGAGGGTTCGTCCGGCGGCCGTCCGGTAAAGGTCGAGAGGTAGACCGGATCACGGCGCATCGTAATCGCACTGATGCGGAAGAGCGGGAATGGTTCAACGGCGTTGTAGTAGCCGGTGTGGTCGCCATACGGGCCTTCGTCCTCAAATTCGTCGAGCATGATGCGACCCTCGAGGACGATCTCTGCACTCGCCGGTACCTTTAGCGGTATCGTTTTACAATCGACAAGGTCAAGCTTCCGACCGCGTAAAAGTCCTGCGAACTGATACTCGGATAATGTATCGGGCACGGGCGTGACCGCGGCGAGGAGGCTTCCCGGGTCCGCACCGATCACGGCGGCAGCGGGCAAAGGTTCTGCCCGCGTCGCCTTCCAGCGCGCGTAGTGCTGGGCGCCGCCGCGGTGCTTCAGCCAGCGCATCAGCGCCGTGTCGCGACCGGTCACCTGCATGCGATAGATGCCGAGATTGAAGGCATCCGCCTTGTTGTCTTTAGGGTCAGGCCCTTGCGTTACCACGAGCGGCCACGTGATCAGGGGGGCGGGCTCGCCGGGCCAACAGGTTTGCACAGGGAACGCCGCGAGGTCGATGTCGTCGCCCCTGAGAACAACTTCCTGGCACGGCGCAGTCGAGACTGTCTTTGGCTTCATCGCCATGACCGTTTTGAGCAGAGGTAAGTGAGACAGCGCTTCGCGAAAACCCCCCGGCGGCTCCGGCTGGCGGAGGAAGGCGAGTGTTTTACCAACCTCGCGCAATTGCGCCGGCTCCCGGTCCATGCCCCACGCGACGCGTTCAACCGTGCCGAATAGATTTGTCAGGACCGGCATGTTGTATGGAGAGCCATCTTCCCTGACCGCGTTCTCGAACAAAAGCGCGGGTCCGCTTTCGGCGAGGACACGGGTCTGTATTTCGGTCATTTCCAGGGCGGGTGAAACGGGATGCGCAATCCGCACGAGGCGGCCTTCCCGTTCCAGCCGGTCGACGAAATTACGCAGGGAATCGTAAGGCATGGCACTACCCTAGTGACGGGGCCGCGTTTGGCAATGGAGGTGTAATTCTTAGGCCTGAACGATGCCGCCGCGGAGGGCTCCCGCTTCGACATCTCGCCATAAGATGGCCTGGTCGGCTGGCAGGGCACGGCTGTTTGGCATGGAAAGCCATATCCGCTTGAGGCAGCGACGCGCCAATCCGTCTACGAAAGCGGTTCGTGCGTGGTAGATGACGTGATTATTCAGTAGTTGCATGTCGCCTGGCTCGAGGCGCATTTCCATGCAAACATCTGCGGCGACCTTCGCCAAGAGATCGAGGGCCTCCCATTGCGCGTCCGACATCCGGGGCACATCGTCAAGTTCCTGAGCGGCCTCAACATAAGTGCGGGAATAGTGGCTGGTGAATTTGCCGTCACGGACGCCAAAGACCGGAATGCCATAGGATTTTTGCGAGCCATCCTTCTCCTCGCCATGGCGCGAGCGATAGATCACGCCATAGAGCAGTTCGCCAAGATCGGGCCGTCGTTTGGCGATCTCGTTATTGACCCGGACAGAGCTCGCAAGTTGCGATACGCCGCCCGTCTCAGCCTGTTGTACACAGAGCAGGCCAACGGCATCGGCCCTGTCGGTGTGGAAGCGCAGCGGTCCGCTGCTTGCGGTCCGGGCGCGCGATGAATGGAAGACGCTGCGATCCTTGGCGAACAGCCGGTTGTTGTTGACCGCATCCGTATCCTGGCGTTCGTCTACAATGTCGCGCAGGAGTTCGCCGCGATAATTTTGGTAAATCGGCGTGCCAAGGTTGAGGCAGATACCATACCAGATGCGATTGAGGTCATCGTCCCCATAGGCGTCGACGGCAAGTCCCTTCAGATTGACCAGTCCGCAACCGTTCTCCAGTTCGTCCGCAATCTGGCTCAGTTTGCCAACGAGGCCGGGAAGTGGAAAATCCGCTTTCGACGTCATGTCGCTCCAAATTTTCCCCGCGTCGCGCACTGCCGAGACCGCGGCATCGATTTCTACTAGGTCCGCCTCGTTAAGTTGAAACCGCCATCGATCATCCAATGCGAGGTCATCACCGTGCCAAGCTACAGGCCCGTCAAGAATGTGCAGGTCGGTATTGCTCATGACGCGTCTCCCGGTTGGCGTCGAGATCTCCGAAAAAGACTCTAGTGCGTCAAGGTGTTTCAGTTAAGTGAAAACAGACCGGCTTCGCTTGAAGCTCATCTAGGAAAGCTCCGGTGCTCCCCAACCGACTAAGAAATATGCGCCGAGTGAGAGCAGGTCGCAAACTGCGATGACGGCGGCCATCGGCAAAGGAGTTCTGTCGTTCAACTGTCCGACGGCTTAGTCGGCAAAGATATCCGAATCCTGTCAACAGCTAGAAAATGGCGCGCCAGCCCAACAGGATCAGGATCTGGCCGCCGATAAGGGGTGCCATCATGGGTGCAATCCCCACACCAACATCATCAGTGAGAGGGCGCGTGCAACGCCGTCACGTTCATAGAGATCGCGAACCATGCCTAGCACGATAACCATTGCCGCACCACTACCGAGGACATGCAAGAATCGATATGTGACAAGTTTATCGATGGTCTCGCTCGTTGCGTAGATCCGGCTCGTGACTATGTAGAGTACAATCCCGGCAATCAAAATACGGGGCGGCGCCCGCAGAGATCGGAAATCGGAGCATACAGTAATTGGCCAGCCGCCGAGCCTGCGAAAAATGCGCTCAATGTCAGCTGTAAGTTTCCGGCGCTCGCCCGTCTTTAATCGCCGATCGAAGGCAGGCTCGGCAGATACACGTAGATCTACATGGGCCCGAACGCGATCAAAAGGGCCAGCAACCAGATGATGCTTGCTGACGGTGAGGCGGGTTTTTCCATATTCAGCGGAGCATGATGCGGGAGATCAGATTGCGCTGGATCTGATTGGTTCCCTCGACGATCTGCAGCACTTTTGCGTCGCGGAAATATCGATTGACCGGATACTCGTTTGATATTCCTGAAGCGCCGAACAATTGGACTGCGTCGGTTGCGACCTTCATCGCGGTGTCGGTGGCATGGCACTTGGCGATTGCTGCCTGAATGGCGAGATCGTTCCCGCTGACCCCTGCATCGACCGCCGCAGCCGCCTTATAGACCAAACCGCGTGCAGCCTCCGTCTGTATCTGCATGTCCGCCAGTATCCAGCGAATGCCCTGGAAGTCGCTGACCGTTTTGCCGAATGCATGGCGGTTCGTAACGAACTCACGCGCGTGATCAATGGCTCCCTGGGCTAATCCAACGCCGCGCGCGGCGATGATAGGCCGCGACTGGTTCAAAGCCTCCATGACGATCTTGAACCCTTCCCCCTCGGGTCCCAGCCGATTGTCTTCCGGGATGAAGACATCTTCGAAGAAGATGGCGGAGGACGGAACGCCCCGTGCACCCAGCTTGTCTTCCTTCCGGCCAACGCTGAAGCCATCCATGCCTTTTTCGACAATGAAGAAATTGATGGCTCCTCGCGTGTCGCCATTGCCCGTCTTGGCCGCCACGACAATAAAGTCTGAGACGGCCGAATTCGTGCACCATATCTTGCCGCCGTTCAGAAGGTAGCCGCCGTCAACCCGCTGGGCGCGTGTATTGATGCCTGCAACGTCGGAACCGCTCTGTGGTTCGGTCAACGAGAAGGCTGCGCGAAGATCACCGCTGGCGAGGCCCGGGAGAAACCGCTCCTTCTGTTCCGCCGTACCCCCTGCCAAGATCGCGCCGAATGGTGTCCACTGTACCACCAGAAGATAGGCCGTGTTATAACAGACGCGGCCGAACTCCTCTATCGCCATGCAGGACGATAGCATGCTGTTTGTGCCGCCGAACGCTTCGGGAAATGGTAGGGTAAACAGGCCTAACTCTTTCAAGAGGTCAAACATATCCTGCGGGTAATCACCGGTGGCGTCGATCTCCGCTGCCCGAGGAGCGACGCGTTCATCGGCAACTCGGCGCACAAGATCGCGAATGCGAAGCTGATCCTCGCCGAGTTCAAAGGGTGAATTGGTAGTCTTCACTGTAGAAGTTCTCTTTGCTGGTGCTGCGTGAGGCGCGCCACGCGATGGGAAACTGGTCACTGTCAAGAATATCCATGTGCGCGTGAGTTTCGGAAGAGTTGGCTTCGTTGGTATCGAGCTGCGTGTCGTATACCACGTCGTCACCGGTATGGCGTACGGCGTAGCCTCGCCTCCTTACGTCGGGTCGCAGATTTCCGCCCGCGCAATGAACTCTCAGCCTGTGAAACAGTAGGGCGTCGCCTGGCTCCAACTCCCAGCTTACGTTTTCGTAATCATCCCTTGTGGCCTTGATGTCAGGCATTGGTTCGGCACGCCTTTCCCGCCAGTCGCTAGAAATCACGTTTCGCAGCACTGCGACGCCGTCTT